>JBEVDP010000393.1:0-5702 GCA_040513235.1 Acidimicrobiia bacterium
GCCCGCACTTGCTCCCGTCGGCACCGGGTTGGGAGGGAGTGGCCGACGACGCCCTCGCCGGGGCAGTCGAGCACGCCCAGTAGCGCCGGCACTCAAGATGGTATCAGATCTGATACCATTCCCGAGATGGAAGCGGCAGTGATCCTGCGCCGAGCGCGTCTCCGGTCGGGGTTGAGCTTGCGGGGCCTCGCGCGGCGCGCGGGAACGTCACACTCGACCCTCGCGGCGTACGAGTCGGGCCGGGTCACGCCCGCGGTCGACACGTGTGAGCGGATCGTGCGAGCTGCAGGGTTCACGGTGACGGCCGCGCTGACTCCCACGATCGCAGACGACGCCGAACGCAGCCGGGAGCTCGTCGAAGTTCTGCACCTCGCCGAACAATTTCCGGCCCGGCACACGCGCCGGTTGGAGTTCCCGCGATTCGGGGCCGTGTGACGGACGGCTCGCCGAGCCTCGTCGGCAAGATCACCGCCCTCCACGCCGCGCTCGATCATGCCGAGTTGCCGCATGCATTCGGGGGCGCGCTCGCGTTGGCGTGGTGCACCGAGCGTGCCCGCGGCACGATCGACATCGACGTGAACGTCTTCGTCGATGCAGCCCGTTCCGCCGAGGTGTTCGCCGCGCTGCCGCGCGGCGTGCGCCAGAGCGATGCTGAACTCAAGGCGTGTGTACGTGACGGCCAAGTGCGCCTGTGGTGGGACGCGACTCCCATCGACGTGTTCACGAACACGAGCGACTTTCATGTCGCAGCTGCCGACCGATCGGTCGTCCACGAGTTCGCGGGAACCCCGACTCCGTTCCTGTCATGCAGCGACGTCGCGGTCTTCAAAGCGTTCTTCAATCGATCGAAGGACTGGGTTGACATCGAGATGATGATCGAAGCGCACACGCTCGACGTCGACCTGACCCTCGGCGTTCTCGTGCACTATCTGGCGGTCGAGGACGAACGGGTCCGACGACTGCGATCGCTCGTCCGCTGACGCCGAGCCGCATCACTCGGGGAGTGGCGCGCTGAGGTCGCTCACGATCCGGTCGACCTGCACGACGAGTGCTGCGTAGCTGAGCCATTCGTCGTCGCGATCACCCTCTGCGCCCTCGCGGTCGAGCGCAGTGCGGGCCCGGCGGGTGAGCTCCGGCGCACACTGCCGGCGGCACTCCTGCACCTCGGCGAGGGCGTGCGCGACTGCGCCTGCCGTTTCCGGATCGAGCACCGCGCGCAGCACCGCCTCGACCGCGCCGGCGACCGCAATGAGCAGGGCGCCGATCTCGGGCAGCGCCGGGAGCGTCCCATCCGCGTCGTGCGCACGGTCATCGAGTCCGCGCGCGATAACGGAGATACCGATCGCGGTGCGCTCGAAGTACGGCATCGCGTCCTCGTAGCGACCGAGCTCCTCGATGTGGTTCCGATCGCGGCGATTCCAGCGGGCAGCCTCGCGGCCGTCGCCCACCGCATCGATCGCCTCCCGCACGAATCGATCGCGCGCGGTATGCGCGCGGCGTCGCCACTCGACCGTCTCGTCGGCCGACCACTCCGTTTGGAGGCCGTCTCCGATCGCGTGGAGAACGCCTTCGAGCATGAACGACAGACGCGTGAGCGATTCGCGCGCGTCCCGCCGCCGCGATCCCGGCAACAGGAGCGACACGGTGACCCCTACGGCGGCACCGAGCACGGTCTCGACCGCGCGCCGCCACCCGTAGTCTTCCTGGCCGGACGCGACCGCGGTCAGGACGACGAGGATGCTGATCGGTACCTGCGTCGCGGCCTGCCGCGGTAGGTGCAGAACGAATTCGGCGATGCCCAGCGCCACCGCGACGAGGACACCGACGGTGAATCCGTTCAATCCGATCGCGTCACCGACGATGAGCGCGAGGAACACTCCCAGCACGACCGCGACGCTGCGCTGGATCGCGGTCCGAACCGATGCGCGCACCGAGACCCGCACCGAGACGACTGCGGCTAACGGCGCAAGGATCGGGTCGGGCAAATCGGTGACCGTGCGGGCGAGCCACCAGGCGAGTCCGGCCGCGAGCCCCGCCTTGGCCACGGTCGCGATCTCGGAGTTCGTCGGTCGGGTCCACGCGCTCGACCGGACGACGCGGCGCCATCGCCGACGGAGCCGGCTCATGGCGGACTCGGACGCAGTCACGTCTCTACTCGCGCCGAGCCCCGTCGAGGAACTGCGCGGTGGTGGCGGCGATCGCGTCGGGGTCGTCCATCCAGACCGCATGGCCACCGGGCACGATCTCGAGTTCGGCTCCGGGGACTCGGGAAACGAATGCCTTCGCCACCTCGGCGCCGCCGAAGATGTCGTCGGCGCCCCAAATGAAGCGAACCGGGACGTCGATCCGCTGCAGCACGTCGTCGGTGAACAAGATGGCATCGCTCAAACCGTGCCGGGGATGCATGATGGGCGGCACGGTGTCGATGTCGTTGCGCATCGTCGCGGTGTCGTTGACCATCGCCTTGAACCAGGCGACACCCTCGGGAGGGACGCGGCCCGCAGCCAACGCCTGCTTCAGCCCGATCCGCGCGAGCAACGCGCGCGTCGCCCGATCGTTCACCGGTATCGCGGCCATGGCCCACGCGATGGGCCGCACGCCGCCGAGCCGCATGACGAACGGCATATCGCGGCTTGGTGCGCCCACCGACCAACCCATCACGACGATCCGAACGAGTCGCTCCGGATGCGCGGCCGCGGTGCGGAGTGTGTGGTAACCGCCCAGCGACGTACCCAGGACGTGCGCGCTCGGCAGTTCGAGCGCGTCGAGCACGTCGACGATCAGCGTCTCGGCGTACGTCGCGAACCGCTCAGGTGTGTCGACCCGGCGAGGAATCGGCTCACTGAGCCCGCAACCCGGGCGGTCGAGGAGGATGCAGCGAAAGCCGGCCAGACGCGCCGCGAGCGGTGCCCAACTCGTCGCGCCGGTGTTGACACCGTGCACGAACACGACCGGCGGTCCGTCCCCGACGGTCAGGACACGGACGCGACTGCCGACCCGGGGGAGCGACAACCACTGCTCGGCTGGCCGCACACCTTCGAATGCCCAGTAGCGGTCCTCGGCGGCCCGGTACTTCGCTTCGTTCGCACCCATCCGCACACCCTGTCACGAATCCGGTCACATTCCCGTGCCGCGTCTCGCCAACCCGTCGGGCTCATCTCGTTGGCTACGCGAGCCACGCGCGCACGTCGATGTCGAGGCAGTCATCGATGCGGGCGGCCACCACCGCCGCGAACTCGGTTGGCCACATCAGGTCGTAGTCGGGGAACAGCGGCCGCGCGCGTGTGATCACCATCTCGGCGAGTGCGAGACCGAAGGCAACGATGTCGTCTCGCGTTGCGCGCACGGCCGGGAGCGCGGCTACCGCGGCTCGCTGCTCCTCCGTGAACGACTCGTTCCAGTGCTTTCCCGCCGGCGGTGCCGCCGTTTCGGCGAGGAAGACGGTCGTGAGCAGCCCGAGCAGGTGGGAGATGCCGGCGAGATGGCGGACATGCTCGTCCCGTTGGACGAGACTGATGAACGGACCGGCGAGGCCGCGCAGCAGCTCGGCGACGGCGTACTCCAGCGCGGGGCCGATGTCGGTGAAACGCCGGCTCGAGAGCATCCCCACGGCATACGCCGGGGGCGCGTCGAAGTTCGGGCGCGCAGTCGCGTACACGCTCACGTCGAAGGTCAGTCCCTCGGCGGTCACCGTGTTGATCACGAACGGAGCAATTGGCGTGCGCGCGAAGACGGTCGGCGTGATGGCCGCCAACCACGCGGGCCACTCATCGAGAAACGACGCGTACCCGTCGTCGTGGGTCACGACGCAGAGATCGAGGTCGCTCCACGCATCCGCGGTCCCGGCGCCGACCGAACCGACGACCTCCACCCCGGCCACGCGCCCGTCGCCGCTGAGCACGGCCACGGCATCGTCGTACAACGCCTGGTAGCGCGGGTCGACCACTTCGAGACCACCCATGGGTGGTGAACCTACGGAGCGCGGTCGTCGGCGTGCAACGCCGCATGGTGCGCCAACCAGCGTTCGATCACAGACCGTTCGGTCGCGCCCGTGTCGTATGCAGGGGACACGACGGCTGCGGCGTCTTTCACCTCGATCACCACGATGGAACGGATCCGTTCGGCCGTGAGCGAGGACCCGCGTTCGCGCAGGATGGCGAGACCGCGCTCGTATGTCGCGCCGCTCGTGTGAACCGTCCCGATCCCCTTGAATCGATAGCCCTTGCGCACGATCGGATCGACGACGTTGACCTCGACGTTGGGGTTCGTCGCGAGATTCGCAATGGTTCCGGGAGACGCGACGTCCGCGAACATGAGGTGCTGAGCGTCGAACACGGTCGTCGTCCCCTTCGGCGACAGGTTGGGGCGCCCGTCGGGTGTGACCGTGGCGACGAAGCCGAGCGACTGCTCGAGGACGACGCGTTGCATGTCCGCAGTGAGGTCCACGGACCTATCGTTGACACACCGGGCGATGTGACGCACCTCGGGAGGTCCCGATGGCTACCTTCGTCCTGGTTCACCCCGCGTGGTTCGGAGGGTGGTGCTGGCAAAAGCTCGTCCCGCTCCTGGGCGACGCCGGCGGCGAGGTCTGCACCCCGACCCTCACCGGACTGGGCGACCGCATCCATCTCGCGACGCCTGAAGTCGGCCTCGCCACGCACATCGAGGACGTCGTCCAGACGATGACGTACGCCGACCTGACCGACGTCATCCTCGTCGGGAACAGTTCCGGTGGCATGGTGATCACCGGCGTCGCGGATCGCGTGCCCGAGCGGATCGCAAATGTCGTGTACCTCGACGCGTTCGTCCCGCACGCCGGTCAGTCGGTCGTCGACATGCTCCCGCCCGAACGTCGGGCGGCGTTCGACGCGATGGTCGCCGCCGAGGGCGACGGCTGGCTGCTTCCACGCTTCGCACCGCCACCGTGGGATCAAATCGTCCCGGGTTTGTTCGGGGTCGACGACACGGCCGACGTCGAGTGGATCCTGGCTCGGCTCGTACCGACTCCGTACAAGCACTTCACCGATCCGCTGTGGCTGCAGCGAGCGGACGATGACTCCCCGCCGCGTACCTACATCCGCTGCGCGCGCTTCCCGCATGCGGGTTTCGACCGTCTCGCTCACGAGGCACAAGCAAGTGCGGCATGGACCTTGATCGAGATGGACAGCGGCCACCTTCCGTACGTCAGCGCACCCGACCAACTCTCCAAGGTCCTGCTGGCGCTCGCGCCCTGACCCGCTACTCGGCGGCCAACGCGACTGTTGGTCGCAGCCGAGCGGCGCGCCGCGCCGGGAAGAGCGCGAGCACGTTCGCAAGCGCGACCGCGGCCACGGCCGTAATCGCGATGGCGAGCCAGGGGATCGGGACGTACTGCTCGATCCCGAGGTTACGGGCGACGACGAGCCAGATCGCGCGGCCCGCGAGCACCCCGAGCGGGACCCCGACGACGATCCCGACGACGGCGAGCGTCGTCGCCTGCCAGGCGACGGTGCCGCGGATCTGCGCGCCCACGAACCCGAGGGCCTTCAAGATCGTGAGCTCGCGCGCCCGGCGCCGAATCGAGGTGAAGAGCGCGTGACTCGTCACGACAACGGCGAGCAGCACGATGAATGCGGCGACGACTGATGGAAAGGCGCGCACCCGACCAAGGTTGACGAACCGCACCGGCTCGTCGAGCTGATAGATCGTTGCCCCCTGCTGTT
>JBEVDP010000394.1:0-14755 GCA_040513235.1 Acidimicrobiia bacterium
ACCCGGTGCTCCTCGGTCTTGATTTCCCGCGGCACCCCAACCGTCAACATCCGATCACTCCTCTGAGGTGTCAATCCGCGACATCAGATGTCGCGCAAGACGACCAATTTTGGTATCCGCACGCGACATCTGATGTCGCGCATCAGTGGACTTGGGTGCTGGCGGCGGTCAGGACGTTGCGGACGATCGCGGTGATCTCGTCGAGGTGGTCGGGACCGCAGATCAGCGGCGGCGCGAACTGGAGGACCGGGTCCCCGCGGTCGTCGGTGCGGCAGATCAAGCCCGCGTCGTACAGCGCGGGCGCGATGTAGCCCTTCAAGATCGCTTCGATCTCGGGCCGCGTGAAGCGCTCCTCAGTCGCTTGGTCCTTCACCAGCTCGATTGCCCAGAAGTAGCCCGCACCGCGGACGTCACCGACGATCGGGACGTCGTACAGCGACTGCAGCCGCTCTTCGAAACCCGCCTCGTTGGCGCGGACGTTCGCGCACAACTGCTCGTCCTCGAACACCCGCAGGTTCGCCAGCGCGACCGCGCAGCCGACTGGGTGGCCGCCGAATGTGAGCCCGTGCGTGAACGAGGCGGGCTCGGCCAGGAACGGCTCGGCCAGGAACTCCCGGCAGATGACGGCACCCAGCGGCGAGTAGCCGCTCGTGAGGCCTTTGGCGGTCGTGATCATGTCGGGCAGATAGTCGTAGCGCTGCGCGCCGAACATCTCGCCGAGCCGGCCGTACGCGCAGATGACCTCGTCGGAGACGAGCAGCACGCCGTGGCGGTCGCAGATCTCGCGCACCTGCTGGAAGTAGCCCTCGGGAGGCGGGAAGCACCCGCCCGCATTCTGCACCGGCTCCAGGAAGACTGCCGCGACCGTCTCCGGGCCTTCGAAGAGGATCGCGTCCTCGATCGCGCTCGCACACGCGTCGGTGAACGCGGTCTCGTCCTTGCCCAGCGGGTCGCGGTAGCGGTTGGTGTTGCGAACATGCGTGCCCCCGGGCATCAGCGGTTCGAACGGCGACCGCAGCCCGGGCACGCCCGTGATCGCGAGCGCTCCGAACGTCGTACCGTGGTACGCGGTCCGGCGCGCGATCACCTTGTAGCGCTGGCCCTGCCCGATGGCGCGGAAGTACTGGCGCGCCAACTTCCATGCCGACTCGACCGCTTCCGATCCTCCCGACGTGAAGAACACACGCGACAGGTCACCCGGCGCGAGCTGCGCGAGCACGCCCGCAAGTTCGATCGCGGGCGGATGCCCGTACGACCAGATCGGGAAGTAGTTCATCGTCTCGGCTTGTTCGGCGCCCGCTTGCGCGAGCTCGCGCCGGCCGTAGCCAACCTGGACCGTGAACAGGCCCGAGAGCGCGTCGAGATGCCGGCGGTCGTGCTGGTCCCACACGTACGCGCCCTCGCCGCGCGTGATGATCGGCAGCTCGTGATCCCGATAACGGCCGAGGCGGCTGAAGTGCAGCCAGAGGTGGTCGCGCGCGACGCGCTGCATCTCTTCGTTGCTCATCGGGTTGGGAGGGCTCATCGCGTACCCCAGGCGTAGGTCTGCTTGTGCAATCGGAGGTAGGTATAGGTCTCGGTCGTGCGGACACCCGGGATGTTGCGCACCTTGTCGTTCAGGATCGTCAGCAAGTGTTCGTCGTCCTCGCAGACGATCTCGAACAGAAGGTCGTACGAGCCGGCGACGAACACGACGTAGTCGACCTCTGGGATCGCGGAAAGAGTGTCGGCGATCGTGCTGATGTCGCCCTCGGTCTTCACGCCCACCATCGCTTGACGCCGAAACCCGAGCCGGAGCGGATCGGTGACGCCGACGATCTGCACCACGTTGCCCTCGATCAGCCGTTGCACCCGCTGGCGGACCGCGGCCTCCGAAAGACCGACGACGCCCGCGATGCGCGTGTACGACATGCGGCCGTCCTCCTGCAGGAGTTCGACGATCGCCTTGTCGGCCTCGTCCAGTGCACTGGGGTCCCGCCGTCTCATGACGCCGCCAGCTCACGGCAGAGGTCGGTGAAGTTCTCGACGTACCGGTCGACGTCGGCCTCGGTGTGCTGGACCGAGAGCGTCCACTGTTCCTCGTCGCCGGGAGTCATGAAGACGCCGCGGTTCACCATCCACGGGTACGACGCCTCGAAGATCGTGGTGTCGGCCTCGAGAAAGTCGCGGTAGTTCCGCAAGCGCTCGGGCCGGTATGACACGCAGCCCTTCGCGCCGAGGTCGACGGCATGGCCGGGGATGCCGTATTCGGCGAGCGCCGCCGCGCAACCTTGCGCCATACGCGTGCCGAGGCCGGCGAGGTAGTCGTACGCGTCGGGTACGAGCACTTCGGTGAGCGCGGCCAGACCCGCGGCCGCGACGAGCGGATTGCCGTTGAACGTTCCCTGGTGCGCGGCCCCGCGCTCGATCGTCTCCATGATGTCGGCGCGACCACCGAACGCGGCGCCCGGAGTGCCACCGCAGATCGCCTTGGCGAAACATGCGAGGTCGGGTTGCACGCCGTAACGCTCGGTCGCGCCACCAGGTGCGATCGAGGCACCGCATTTGACCTCGTCGAAGATGAGGATCGCGCCATGCTGGTGCAACAGATCCTTCAAGCCCGCGAGATACCCGGGCTCGGGTTCGGCGATGCCGATGTTCATCATCACCGGTTCGATGATGAGGCACGCGATCTCGTCGCCGCGTTCCGCGAGCAGCCGCTCGAGCACGACGAGATCGTTGAACGGCACTGCGTGGGTGTGGCCCTCGAGGTACTTCGGCACGCCGAGCGACATCGGTGTCGACGCGGGTTGCTCTCGGCCGCCCATGAGATCGGCGTTCGGCACCACGGAGAACATCACGGGGTCGTGGTGGCCGTGATACGAGCCTTCGATCTTCACGATGTCGTCGCGGCCCGTTGCCGCGCGCGCGACACGGATCGCGCTCATCGTCGCTTCGGTGCCGGAGTTGGCGAAGCGCACTTTCTCCAGGCCGAATCGCCGGCACAGCTCCTCGGCGAACAGCACCGTGTCCTCGGTGGGCGCGGCGAAGTGAGTGCCGCTCGACGCCGCGCGCGTGATCGCCTCGACGATCTTGGGGTGAGCGTGCCCGACGATCATGCAGCCGAAGCCGCCGTGCGTATCGACGTACTCGTTGCCGTCGACGTCCCACACTCGTGCGCCCTTCCCGCCGCGCAGGTAGATGGGATACGGATCGCCGACTTGGAACGACGACCCGACCCCTCCGGGCAGGCTGACCAGCGCGCGCTCGTACAAGCGCTTCGATTCCGGCGTGCGATCGAGGAGACGTCGCGACTCCGAGTATGCGATCTCTTTCGCCTTCTCGCTGAAGTCCCTCATCAGTGCTTCACCATGCTCATGCGGTTCCGACCTCCGGCCCTCGATCGCCGTGCGACGCCGGTGCCGACACCGGGCCTGCGGTCTCCACCCAGGGCGAGCTCGCTTCGCTCGCCGCGCGACTCAGTGTTTGACCATGACATGTTTTATCTCGGTGTAGTGCTCGATCGCGTAGATCGACATGTCCTTGCCGTAGCCCGACTGCTTGAAGCCACCGTGCGGCAGCTCACTCACGATCGGGATGTGGTCGTTCACCCAGACGGTGCCGAATTGGAGTGCCCGGGCCATTCGCATCGCGCGCCCGACGTCGCGCGTCCAGACGCTCGCGGCGAGGCCGTAGTCGACGCCGTTCGCCCACGCGAGCGCTTGTTCTTCGTCGGTGACGCGCTGCACGGTGATGACGGGGCCGAACACCTCGCGCTGCACGATCTCGCTTTCTTGTGCGGGGTTCACGACCACCGATGCTTCGTAGAAGTAACCCGCGCCGTCACGCGCCTCGCCGCCGGTGGTCACGTCGGCGCCGGCTTCGCGGGCGCGATCGACCATGCCCTGCACTCGGGCGAGCTGCTCGCCCGACACGACCGGGCCCATCGCGGTCTCGTCGAGGAGCGGGTCGCCGGTCTTTATCTGCGATACGGAGCTCGTGAGCGATGTCACGAAGTCGTCGAACACGTTCGCGCCCGCGATCACCCGGCACGGCGCGGTGCAGTCCTGCCCGGAGTTGTAGTAGCCGGTTTCGGTCAGTGTGGCGACGACGGCTTCGAGATCGGCATCGTCGAACACGATTACCGGGGCCTTGCCACCGAGCTCGAGGTGCACCCGCTTGAGCGAATCGGCCGCAGCCTTCGCGATCGCTCGCCCGGTCGCGACATCGCCCGTGAGCGACACCATCGCGACGTCGGGATGCGACACGAGCGCGGCACCCGCGGTCTCACCCTGCCCGCAGACCACGTTGAGCACACCCGGAGGCAGGATGTCTTGAGTGATTTCCGCGAGCCGGATTGCACTCAGCGGCGTGAGCTCCGACGGCTTGAGCACGACGGTGTTGCCGGCCGCGAGCGCGGGTCCGAGCTTCCACGTCGCCATGTTCAGGGGGTAGTTCCACGGCGCGATCGATCCGACGACGCCGAGGGGGTCCCGCCGCAGGAACGAGGTGTGGTCTTCCATGTATTCGCCGGCGGCGCGGCCTTCGAGGAAGCGCGCACCCGCCGCGAAGAAGCGCCAGTTGTCGATCGTGAGGTCCATCTCGAAGTCGATGATCGAGCGGGGTTTGCCGACGTTGCGGATTTCCAGCTCTTGGATCGTCGGCAGGTCGTCGGCGATCGCGTCGGCGACCTTCGTCAGGATCTCGAAACGCTGGCGTGGCGTGGTGGCCGACCAGCTCGCGAACGCGCCGGCGGCGGCCGCGACGGCTTCGTCGACGTCTTCGGGTCCACTCGCGGGAACCTCGTCGAGCACCTCGCCTGTGGCCGGGTTCACGACCTCGTCGGTTCGGCCCGACTTGGCGGCTCGCCAGGTCCCGCCGATGTAGTTCTCCCGTGCCATCCACGGCCTCCTTCACGGTGAGCTGACAACGATGTTGCCCATGCCCTGGGTATACCTGCAAGGGAATCCGTTGCCGGACGGGAACATTCTACGGAATCGCTTGCAGCCGTGGCGTCGGCGCGCGAACGTGCGCACCGCGCGGGAGCGTGCGAAATTGCGCCTCCGCACACTGGGGAGGATGGGGCGCTGGAAGAGGTCATCCAGCTCGTTCGCGTGACGAAGTCGTTTGCGGGGTTCGTCGCGGTCCGAGAGGCGAACTTCGGGATCGGGCAGGGCGAGTTCTTCGCGATGCTCGGTCCTTCCGGCTGCGGCAAGACCACGACGCTGCGCATGATCGCGGGCTTCGAGTCGCCGACCTCGGGTGAGATCCGCCTCGACGGCAAGGACGTCTCGAAGGTTCCGCCCTACAAGCGAAACGTCAACACCGTCTTCCAGCAGTACGCGCTCTTCCCGCACATGTCGGTGTACGACAACGTCGCGTTCGGTCCACGCTCGAACAGGGTCGCGAAACGAGAGGTCGATCGGCGCGTCGGTGACATGCTCGAAATCGTCCGCCTGTCCGACTTCGCCCGGCGCATGCCGAACCAGCTCTCCGGTGGTCAGCAACAGCGCGTCGCCCTCGCCCGGGCCCTCGTCAACTACCCCAGCGCGTTGTTGCTGGACGAGCCCCTAGCCGCGCTCGACCTCAAGCTGCGGCAGGCGATGCAACTCGAGTTGAAACGGATCCAGCGCGAGGTGGGTATCACGTTCGTGTTCGTCACCCACGACCAGGAAGAAGCGCTCACGATGAGCGACCGGATCGCGGTGATGAACGAAGGCCGCGTCGAGCAGATCGGCGCGCCGCGCGAGATCTACGACGAGCCGGCATCGGTGTTCGTCGCCGGGTTCATCGGCGACGCCAACCTGATCCAGGTCGAAGTGCTCGAACGCAGCGGCGACGAAGCGACGGTTTCGGTTGCCGGGCAGCGTCTCCCCGTCCATGCGCCGCATGACGACACGCAAGCCGGCGACGCCGCAACGCTCATGGTGCGGCCCGAGCGGGTCCGAGTGCTCATGGATGCGCCCGCGAACGGCAACGTCGGAGTCGCGTGCACGGTGAAAGACCTCGTGTTCCAAGGTCCTGTCGTTCGCTTCGCGCTCGAGGCGCCCGACGGCAGCGAGACCGTCGCGCACGTAGGCGCCGACGAGCAGTTGCCCTTGCTGCGCCCGGGTGACCGCGTATGGGCCGCGTGGGAGCGCGATGCTGCACGCCTGTTGCCTTTGGGCCGAGTGCCGTACCCCGAAACGCTCGATTCGACGCAGGTCGAGGAGGTCTGATGATCCATCGTCGCCGTTACCGCCCGGTGGCCCAGCGCATCAACCGGCGCCAGTTCATCGGCCGCGCCGGAGTGTTCGCGGGCGCCGTCGCGCTCGGACCGTCGATCCTCGCGGCATGCGGTGGCGACGACGACGATGACAGCAGCGGAGGCGGCGGCGGCTCCGACAGCATCGCGATCTCGAGCTGGCTCGGTTATATGTCCGATCAGTCGCTGGCCGATTTCGAGGCTGCGATCGGGATCACGCCGAACTACGACGAAACTATCAACGACAACAACGAGTACTTCACGAAGATCCGGCCCAACCTGTCGCAGGGTGAAGGCATCGGCCGCGAAGGCATGGTGCTCACCGACTGGATGGCCAGCCGGCTGATCAACCAGGTCGACCCGCCGTGGGTGCAACAGTTCGACGAAGCCGCCTTCCCGAACAAGTCGAACATGCTTGCGGTCCTTGCCTCGCCGGAGTTCGACCCGCAACGCCTGTACAGCGCGCCGTGGGCCACGGGCATCACGGGCATCGCGTACAACATCTCCACAACCGGCGGCGAGGTCCGCACGGTCGACGACTTTCTCAACGTCTCGGGCACCAAGACCGTGCTCACCGAGATGCGCGACACCGTCGGGCTGTTCATGCAAGCCACGGGCGCCGATCCGGCGAACCCGTCGGTGGCGAGCGCGGAACCCGCATTCGATGCCCTGCAGAAAGCGCTCGACGACGGCCAGATCGACGGCGCGAACGGCCAGGACTACGTCGCCGACCTCGGCGCGGGGAACCTCGCCGCCGCGTTCGCCTGGTCGGGCGACGTCGCCCAAATCACCCTCGACAACCCCGACGTGCGCTTCGCCGTACCCGAGAGCGGCGGGATGCTTTGGTCCGACAACTTCCTCATCCCGATCGGCACCGACAAGGTGACCCAGGCGACGCAGTGGATCAACTTCTTCTACGACCCCGCGAACGCGGCCGTGCTGACCGCCGAGATCCAGTACATCTCGCCGGTGCAGGGTGTGGCCGAAGCGTTGACGGCGATGGGCGGCGACGCGGCCGCGCTGGTCGACAACCCGCTCGTCGTGCCGACCGACGAGTTCTTGGCCTCGGTGTCGATCTTCGGGACGCTCGACGAGACGGCCGAAGAGGAGTTCGACCAGCGGTTCTCCGAGATCCTCGGCACGGGCTGACCCAGAGGCGTGAACGAGCGCGACGACGAGGGCCGCCGGCGCGGCGGGGTGACGCCGTGGTTGTTGCTCGCGCCCGGGATGCTGTGGCTCGCACTGTTCTTCTTCGTCCCGCTGTGGACGTTGTTCCGGATGTCGCTGTCGGAGCGCACCGACCGCTTCTCGGATCCGACGTTCAACTGGGAGTGGTCGAACTACCGCGAGGCCTTCTCGCAGTTCGGTGACCAGTTCTTCCGGTCGTTCCTCTACGGCGCGACCGCCACGCTGATCGCGCTGTTGATCGGATACCCGCTCGCGTACGTGATCGCGTTCCGCGGCGGACGCTGGCGCAACCTGTTGCTCGGCTTGGTCGTCGTCCCGTTCTTCACGAACTACCTCATCCGCACGCTCGCCTGGCGCACGATCCTCGGCAACGAGAGTTGGTTCGTCCGAACTGCGCAAGACATCGGACTCCTCGGCGACGAGGGAATCCTGCGTTCGGCGCCGGCTGTCATCGGCGGTCTGACCTACAACTTCTTGCCGTTCATGGTGCTGCCGATCTACGTCGCGATCGAAAAGATCGATCCCGCGCTCGTCGACGCCGCGCGTGATCTCTACTCGAACACGTGGCAGGCGTTCCGCAAGATCGTGTTCCCGATGTCGTTACCCGGCGTGTTTGCCGGCAGTCTGCTCGTGTTCATCCCTGCGGCGGGTGACTTCGTAAACGCCTACTACCTCGGCGACGTCGACACGACGATGATCGGCAACGTCGTCCAGGACCAGTTCCTCGTGCAAGGAAACTATCCGGTCGCGGCCGCGCTCTCGTTCGTGTTCATGGGCATCGTGATGGTGCTCGTCACCATCTACGCGCGCGTCCTCGGCACGGAGGAGCTGACGTGAGTAGCGGGACTGTCACCGCGCCCGCGGGGCGGGTCGGACGGTTCTTCGTCAACGCGTGGGCCGCGTTCGCGCTCATCTATCTGTTCATACCCATCTTCGTCATCGTCCTGTTCAGCTTCAACAACCCCGCCGGGCGCTTCAACGTGATCTGGCAGGAGTTCACGTTCGACAACTGGCTGCATCCGTTCGCCGACGAGGGACTGGTCGACGCGCTCATCCTCAGTCTCCAGATCGCGGCCATCGCGACCTTTGTTGCCACCGTGCTCGGCACCTTCATCGCGATCGCATTGGTGCGCTATCGCATCCGCGGCGGTGAACCGATCAACTTCCTGCTCGTCCTGCCGCTCACGACACCGGAAATCGTGCTCGGCGGTTCGCTGCTGCTCCTCTTCATCCGCCCGACCGGTGCGCTCCTCAACCAGGACTTCTCGCTCGGTACGACCACGATCGTCATCGCGCAGGTGATGTTTCTCGTGAGCTACGTCGCGATCACGGTGCGGGCGCGTGTACGCGGTCTCGACTGGACGCTCGAGGACGCCGCCATGGACCTCGGCGCGTCGCCGACCCGCACGTTCTTCCGCGTCACATTGCCGCTGATCCTGCCCGGCATTCTCGCGGCCGCGCTGCTCGCGTTCGCATTGTCGATCGACGACTTCATCATCACCTACTTCGTGTCCGGTCCCGAAACCACGACGTTCCCCGTGCGCATCTTCAACCAGTCGCGTACCGCAACGCCGCCGCAGATCAACGTCCTGTCGACGATGATTTTGATCGTGAGCGTCGCGATTCTCGCGATCGGTACGGTGTGGCAGAGCCGCAAGCGGCGCATTTCCTGATCGCCGCGCGGGCAGTGCCAGTAGCGTTCGGCAATGGCCCGGGTGCACCACAGCGCGATCGTTGTCCGCGACGTCGACGCGAGCTTGCGGTTCTGGCGCGACGGCATCGGCCTGGCGGTAATGATGGACCGATCCTTCGACGGCGACTGGGCCGCGCTGTTCGACGCGCCCGGCTCGACGCTGCGATCAGTGTTCCTCGGCGACCCGGACGCGGCCGACGCGGGTGTGGTGGAGCTGGTGTCATTCGGACCCGAGGCACGCGAGCCGGTCGTGGCCGGTCCCGCGCCAGGCTTCTTCCTCCTCTCGCTGTACCTGGACGTAGAGGCCGCCCTGGAGCGCCTGGCCGCACTCGGCCTGGGCGGGCCGCCCCGCCGGATCACTGTCGCCGGTCCGCGCGGCGCCGTAGTGCCGATGGCGACCGTGCGCGATCCCGACGGGGTACTCGTGGAGCTGATCGGCCAGCCATGAGTGTGACGGCGTGACCGTGCGCGCGCTGGTATTCGACTTCGACGGCCTGATCCTCGATACCGAATCGTCCCTGTTCAGAGTGTGGTGTCAGGTCTTCGACGAGTACGGCTGCGCCCCATTGACGATCGCCGAGTGGTCCGCCGAGGTCGGCACGCAAGGCGCGTTCGACGTCCTCGCCGAGTTCGTCGCGCGAGCACCGCACGACGTCGACCTCGACGAGATGCACGCCCGCCGGCGGGCGCGGTACGCCGAACTGGTCGCGCGCGAAGCGGCCAGGCCCGGAGTCATTGAATGGCTCGACACCGCACGCGAGTTGGAGCTCGGCGTCGCGATCGCGTCGAGCTCGCGACGCGAGTGGGTTGATCCGCACTTGACCCGTCTCGGCTTGCGCGAGCGCTTCTTGCACCTTGCGTGCTGGTGCGACGAGCTCGCGGCGAAACCCGCGCCGGACACCTATCTCGCGGCGTGTGCCGCGCTCAGGGTTGAGCCCACGCATGCGATCGCGATCGAAGACTCCCCGAACGGCATCGCAGCCGCGCGCGCTGCCGGAATGCGTGTCGTCGCGGTGCCGAACCTGGTGACCGCCCAGCTCGACGTGTCGGCTGCCGATGTCGTGCTCGACTCACTCGCCGACCACGACCTCACCGACATCATCGGCCTGCTCGACTAGCTCCGCGACCGTCCGTAGGCCGCGCCGGACTCGTCCGCAGGACTAGCAGCGGCCATTCCAAGGGCGGTTGCCCTGCCATTGATAGAGCGACCACGCCAGTTCATCTTGGTCGTAGGCCGACGCCTGGGACGGCAACACGCCGATGAGGTCCATGCGGCCGGCATGACTGGCCACCATGTTCCAAGTCGTCGGCGAGAACTGGTACGCGCCGTGGTAGCCGGCGCTGCTCACGACCCCGTACTGGCCGTTGCTCTCGCGGGCTCGGGTGCACGCGAGGAACGGGTCGTCATGACGCGGGTGGGTGCCACCGGTCGCGGGGGCCGCCCTCGACGCGGCGGGCGCCGGCGCCGCGACTTTGGCCGCGGGGGTTGCGGCTCGAGTCCGGGTGGCCGCCGCTTCCTCGCGGGCCCGTGCGGCGACCGCCGCAGCTGCGGCTTCGGCCTGCGCCTGCGCTTCGAGGTCGGCGAGCTGCTCTTCGAGCGCGGCCTGCTGGGCATGGATTCGTTCGCCGAGCTCCGCCTGCTCGGCCCTGCGCTGCTCCAGCGTTTCTCGGCGCGCATTGAGATCCTCGGTCGCGGCTTCGAAGTCGTCGATCGCCGCGTTGCTCTCGGCGTTGGCGCGATCGAGCAGTTCGGCCTTCCGCGCGGAAGCGAGCGCGTCGTCACCCTCGACGCTGAGCACCGTCACGACATCGCCGCGCGTCCCCATGTAGATCTCCAGCGCGCGGGCGCGCGCGAGGACTTCCGTCTCCGCAGCTTGATGGGTCGCTTGCGCAACTTCCTCTTCGAGCTGCGCGATCTCAGTTTCGAGCTGTGCAGCAGCTTCCTGATGCTCGAACCACTGTTGCGCGGCCGCGTCGATCGCGGCGCGCGTTTTCGTGATGCGCTCGGCCGTGCTCTGCGCGTCCGCGCGAACGGGAATCCAAGAGAGCGCGACAACGAGAGCGACGACGAGGACGCTTCCACGCGACAGCACGGTTGTGCGGTGCTTCGCCACACCGGTGCTCCGCCCGCGGCCACTACGGCCGATACGGGACTGGCGCATTCGGGCGACCCTAACGAAGTGCTGTCAACAACGAGAAACCGGCTGCCTCACGCTCAGCGCGGCAAAAGGTGCAACGTGCACGAAGCCCCTGGTCTATGTCCCGAGATAAGAAAAATGAAAATGTTCAAACGTTCAGCTTTGAAACGACGCACGAACGCGCGAACACCATGGGACAGTTGCACGGGGGTCAGTTGATGGTGCCGCCGCCTTCGACTGGGAGTGTCTGGCCTGTGACGTAGCGCGCGTCGTCAGAAAGCAGGAACGCGACGACATCGGCGATGTCGTTTGCGTTCGCGTAGCGACCAAGCGGAATCATGCGTCGCGCGCGCATCTGCGCGTCGGGCGTCGCGAACACACCACCGCTCATCGGTGTGTCGACACCACCGGGACACACGCAGTTCGCGCGTATCCCATGTGGCCCGTACTGCACTGCGAGCAAACGCGTCAGTGCGTCGACGCCGCCTTTGCTCGCCGAGTACGCCGCGCCTTGACCATGACCGCGGATCGCGGCAGTCGATGCGATCGTCACGATGGATCCACCCCCGTCCATGAGTGACGGGAGCGCAGCCGCAATCACTGCGAACGTGCCGACGAGATTCACTCGCAGCACGCTGACGAAATCGTCGACCGATAGCTCGTGCGCGGGACCGAGGTCCGGTCCGAGAAACACGCCCGCCGACGTGACGACACCCGCGATCCGGCCTACGTGCTCGACCGTTGCCGCCATGGCCGTGCGGACCGCGTGTTCGTCGCCGACATCGCACTCGTAACCCGCGGCGTGACCACCGCCGGCCTCGACGAGCGCGACCGTTTCGCGCGAGGCGTCGCCGTCACGATCCAGAACGACGGCGACGCCGCCATCGCGTGCGACGCGCAGCGCAGTTGCGCGACCGATTCCACTCCCGCCGCCTGTGATCACGACACACGTCATGGCATGCGACCGTACGAGGTGCGTAGGGTGACGCGCACGTCGAGATGCGCGGAGGAGAACGTGGTTTCGGTCGAGGAGACGCGAGCGATGCACGGTGTCGACGGGAAGGTCGTCATCGTCACTGGCGCGGGTCGCGGCATCGGCCGAGGAATTGCGCATCATCTCGGAAAGGGCGGAGCCGCGATCGTTGTCGCCGAGTTGAAGCCCGACCTGATGAACGTCGCGTGCGCGGAACTCGACGCGCTCGGGGTCGCGAACCTCGGAGTCGTGTGCGACGTCCGGCAACGCGATGCGATCGACGCCATGGTGGCGAGCACGGTCGAGCGATTCGGTAGCGTCGACTGCCTCGTGAACAACGCGCAGACGTTCCGGCCGATGGCGCCGATCGCCGAGGTGAGCGAACGCGACCTCGACGTGTTCTACACGTCAGGGGTGAAGGGATCGCTCTGGGCGATGCAGGCGGTGCATCCCCACATGCGCGCGCAGGGTTGGGGTCGCATCGTGAACTTCGCGTCGTCGATGGGCATCACCGGCGGCCGCGGGTTCGCTGCCTACAACGCGTCGAAGGAAGCGATCCGGGCATTGACGCGGACAGCGGCACGCGAGTGGGCGCTCGACGGTGTCGTCGTCAACGCGATCGCGCCGGCGGCGGCGGCACACCACGGCGCGGCCGCAGAGGAGAGTGAGGGCTACCGAGCCTTCATCGAGAACTGCCCGATGCAACGCCAGGGCGACCCCGAGCTCGACATCGCGAGCGTCGCGTGGTTCTTGTGCAGCGACGGCTGCCGGTATCTCACGGGGCAGACGTTCATGGTCGACGGCGGCGCGTTCATGTGGGCGTGACCCGACGCGTTCACATGGGTATGGCCGACACGGGGGCGACTACCGTCGCGGTCGATGACCGAGCCGCCGTCGGGAGCGTGGACGCCGCCGCCCGCCAGCCCGCCGCCGTATCCGGGCGCGCCACCGCCGCAGCAGCCGTGGGGCTCACCACCTCCCGGCGGCCCATGGCCCGGCGGCGCTCCCTATCCGCCGCCCAAACCCACCTCGTCACTGGCCGTCGTCTCGTTGGTGTTCGGGATCGTCCAGTTCTTCGTGTGCCCGATCATCGGTGGGATCGTCGCGATCGTCACGGGGCACGTCGCTCGCGGCCGAGCCAAGCGCAGTCAGGGCGCCGAGGGTGGCACGGGAATGGCACTGGCCGGTGTGATCCTGGGCTACGCCGGCATCGCGCTGACGATCATCGTCGGTATCGGCGCCGTGGTGCTCTTCGCGGTGTACGGCGACGACATCGAACGCATCTCCCTGCGCGACGAGGCGCACGCGTTCATCGACGAAGCCCAAGCCGAAGCCGTGATCACGGGGCCGGCGGTTCGAGATCCGGCGGTGCTCAGTCGCGCGTATGAGACGGTCGACCTCGACGGCAGCTATCAGTCGATGACGCTGCCCGACGGCACGCCAATACCGATCGCGGATGCCTCCGACTGGGAGCGGGCGCGCTGGCGGGTCGAACTGAGCAGCTCGCTCTTTGGCGACACCACCTACATCTGTGTCGAGATCCCGGAGACGACCACCGCGGACCCACGGATAACGAACGGTCGCTGCGACGTGGTTGCCGCGGCTTAGGCAGGCGCGTCAATCAAGAGCCGGTCGAGCGCGGCAACCGCGCGAGGGATCGCGCCGTCGTAGCCCTCGTCCTCGATTCGCGGTCCGATGACCTCGAGGTCGAACGACCCGCGATAGCCGCACGCCAGCAGGTGCTGCACGATGCGCGCGAGCGGGATGTCGCCGTCGCCGGGAACAACCCGATCCGGTGTCGCGTGCGTTCCGACGCGGAAGTCACTCACCTGGACGAGCCGAATCCGATCGATCCCGCCCGAGACCGTCTGCTCGAGATCGCGTTCAGCCCAACAGGCGTTGATCTCCATGCACACGTCGGTCCCGAGCCGGCGGGCGAGATCCAGCGCGTCTGCGAGCCGGTGGACGAAGCCGACGTCGACGCGCAACGAGTGGGTGTGTTCTACCGCGAGTGCGACGCCGCGTGTGTGCGCTTCGGCGAGCGCAGGTGCGAACGCCTCCTCCAACGCGTCGGCGGCTTCCTCCCAAGTCAACGGTGTCGCCGGCCCGGTCGTGAGGACGAGGCATTCGGCGCCGAAGGCATGCGCGGCGTCGACGGCTCGCACGAGTCGGGCCCGTTGCGCGGCCCAGCGCTCGGGATGGGCCAGTTCGAAGGGGCCGAGTCCGATCAGATTGACGATCTGGAGGCCGCGGTCGATCGCGGCGTGCACGCGCGCGCAGCCGTCGTCCCAACCGTGCGCGTCGAGCTTGGCGACCGAGACGCCGACACGGTTGATGCCGTGGCGCGCCCAGAACTCGATGTCCTCGACGAGTGAAAGCCTGTAGGTGCAGATTGCGCTGACGCACGCGCGGGGATGCATTGCGCGCTACAACCGCTCGGCGCGAGCGATGCTGCTGCCGCCGTCGAGTTGGAGGTTGACGCCGGTCACGAATTCCGACTCGCGGGATGCGAGGTACACGGCCGCGAGCGCGACGTCGCG
>JBEVDP010000395.1:0-3024 GCA_040513235.1 Acidimicrobiia bacterium
GAGCAGCCGGTACGACACGCCGGGCGCGGCGAGCACGGTGCGGGACTCGATCTCGACGTCGCCGCCGAGCTGCCCAGCATGGATCGGTCCGCGCGACTCCAAGCGCTCGACGTCGCGCGCCAACACCATCTCCGCGCCGAAGCGCCGGGCTTGCGCCACGGCCCGGTGCGTGAGGTCGGCGCCGGAGAGGCCCTTCGGGAACCCGAGTTAGTTCTCGATCGACGCGCTCTGGCCGGCTTGGCCGCCGGGTGCTTCGCGCTCGATGACGACGGTCTGCAGTCCTTCCGACGCGCCGTATACGGCCGCCGCAAGACCGGCGGGCCCGCCGCCGACGATGCAGAGGTCGTACAACGGTTGCTCGGCGCGCGTCCGCAGGCCGAGCGCATCGGCGAGGTCGGGCGTCGACGGAGCACGCAACGGCTGCTCGTCGGGGATGAGCACGAGTGGGAGATCCGCGGTATTCGCTTCGGCCGCGTCGTGCAGCCGGATTGCTTCGTCGTCGCGTTCCAGGTCGAGCCATTGGTACGGCACGTGGTTGCGCGCCAGGAAGGTCTTGATCTCGTGACTGCGGTCCGACCACCGGTGGCCGACGACCCGCAGGACGGTGTGCGCCGCGGGGTGCGCCTCGCGCCAGTCGTGCAACAGATCGTCGACGACCGGGTACAGCCGCTCTTCCGGCGGGTCCCAGGGCTTCAGGAAGTAGTAGTCGAGCCCGATCTCGTTGATCGCCTTGATCGCGACGTCGGTGTCGGCGTACGCGGTGAGAAGCACGAGCTTGGCGTCGGGCGCATGCACGCGCGCCTGCTCGAGAAGTTCGACCCCCGTCATTCCGGGCATGCGCTGGTCGGAAAGGATGAGCGCGACCTCGCGGTCTCGCAAGACGAACTCGGCCAACACCGTGAGCGCTTCCGCACCTGACGTCGAGCGAACGATTTGGAACTCGGCGCCGTACTGGCGCCGCAAGTCGCGCGTGATTGCCTGCGAGACGGCAGGGTCGTCGTCGACCGTGAGAATTGTGGGCTTTGCCACGACGCGCGCCCGTCCCTTCGTGAGTTCGGGCCCGAGGTTATCCCTGGACCCCCGCGGTTCGCGGTGGTGCGGGGATGGGTACGCGAGGACGATGGCGTCGTACTCCGTCAATCCGGCCGGTGTCAGGCACGC
Organism: Acidimicrobiia bacterium; assembly: GCA_040513235.1. Taxonomy (GTDB): domain Bacteria; phylum Actinomycetota; class Acidimicrobiia; order IMCC26256; family PALSA-610; genus JANNHK01. The sequence continues at coordinate 1,162 of JBEVDP010000395.1, forward strand.
GAAGCAGCTCATCGACGCGCGGCGCTATGTCCTGCGCAGCGAGTGGAACCAGGTGCAACCGTCGGCGACGGCACAGAACGAGTACCTGGAGTCGCACTCGTGGAAGGAGTATGCGAGCTGGCATCTCGCCCTCACCGACGGGGCCAAGGACGAGACGAAGGCGCGTTACGCGTTTGCGTTCGGCGATTTCCGCCGCGTGCACCGTATGGGCTTGATCGCGTGCGTGTACCGCGCGGCCGAATGGGACCACAAGAAGGTCGAGCTCGCCGCGCATCGCCTCCTGCAGCGCCTCGACGGAACGCGCAAGTAGCTCAGCGCCCAGGTGCTCATGGTCACGGGGAGAACACGTGCGAGGGCGCCGGGGACGGTTTGTCCGTCACCCGGCGCCGTCGAGGCTCCGCTCAGTCGTTCGTGGTGTTCCCGGTCTTGATCGTGATCCTGATGCAGCGGATCGCCCACCCGCCTCCGGGGAGCGGTTCCTCCCAACACACCTTGATGGGGGATGTATTCGAGGCGGCATAGGAGTTGGGCGCGGGGGCGGTGTTGGGGATGGTGGTCGAGACTTCGATCGTGAGTTCGAAGCACCACTCGTAGGTCGTCCCGTTCCAGGTCACCCAGACGCAGACTTCCCAATCCCAAGTCGTGGAGTCGTGGTGCGGACCGGCTTGGTGCGGCACAGGTGCGCTCGTGGTCAACCTGTCGATTGTGGCGCCGCCGTCGAGCGCGGCACGGAGGTCGTCGTCGGCGATCTGCGCAAGCGGGACCTTGACGGCGACGCCGTCGGCGGGGAGAGCTGGGCCACCGGGATGCGCTCGCAACACGACCGGGAGGTACTTCGTCTCGGCCGCATCGGCGGGCGAGACGTGCATGAAGACCGTGGCGAACGCGAACACGACGACGGCCGCCGCGAGCAGGCCGCGGAGCCGATCATTCAAGGCTTGGGACGATTCATTCATGACAGGCTCCTCGTTCTCGGGATTCCAGGCGACCTGACCCGCGATTCGTCCCGCGCTTACGCGAAAGAATCGCGGCATGACGCGAGAACCTGTTGTCCGGGTGGCTGCAACGGAGGAACTGGACGAGACGGAGCGATCGTCGATCGTGGCCATGTGCATCGCCGCGCACGACAGCGAGGAGTTCGGCCGGATGTTCACCCACTTCATCCCATCCGGCGGACGGCACTTCCTCGTGTACCGCGATGACGAGATCGTCAGCCACGCAGTCGTCACGACGCGGTGCTTGCAGCCGGCAGGGCGATCGGAGCTGAAGACGGCGTATGTTGATGCCGTCTCGACGCTTCCCGCCGCGCAAGGCCAGGGGTATTGCAGCGTCGCGATGCGACGGCTCGCGACCGAGATCGGCGACTACGACATCGCTTGCCTGCAAACTGATCTCGTCGGGTTCTACGAGCGGTTCGGCTGGGAGTTCTGGCGCGGTCCACTGGCTGGGCGCACCGAGCAAGGGTTGATCCCGACACCCGAGCAACGGGGCGTCATGGTGCTCCGCCTGCCCCAAACGCCGCCACTCGATCTCGACGCGGGTTTGTCGATCGAGGTGCAGCCCGACCGGATCTGGGAGTAAGACCACACGTGAAGTCGCGCCCCGAGGATCTCGACGACTCGACGATCGTCGAGTGCCTACGTGTCGCGCACGGGTTCGACATCGAGTCGCTCGCGTATCGCGCCGTCGGCTTCGGCAGCCATCACTGGCTCGCGACGGGCCGCGGCGGCGAGATGTTGTTCGTGACGGTCGATGACTTGTCTTCGAAGCGCCGCGACGCTGACGACACGACCGATGACGCCTTCCTACGACTTGCCGCCGCATTCGCCGCCGTACACGCGCTGCAACATGACGCGCTCTTGG
>JBEVDP010000396.1:0-3215 GCA_040513235.1 Acidimicrobiia bacterium
GGGCACGACGTCGCGTTGATCGCGACCGTTGCACCGGGCGGACCCTTCATGGGGAGCGGGACGACATCGAGCGCGTGCGCGGATCCCGCGAACGCGAACAGCATCGCCGTCACGAAGGACAGCATCACGCCGCTGCGAACCGAGCGCACGCCTGTGAGCGTAGCCATGTACCGCAACGGTGTCGCCATCTTCGCCATGGAGTTCCGCATGTGTTCGGCGCCGCAGGTCCGTGATACTCGGGCGATCCCATTGGCAGAGGGTGCGTCAAGCGGCGGTTCCGGGCGCCCCGAAGAAGGCGACGTCACGGTGCGGTACCAGTTCCATCGGCACATCTATCTGCGATCTCGTGATCTCAAACGCCCGAAAGGCAGGCGTGCCTCGCGCGAGCAGCCCGTAGAAGGTTTCCGCCCACAAGGCCGCCTGCGGGCCGTTGATGATCGCCTTGCTTGCGACCATGGTGGCGTAATGCGCGACTTCGTGTGCGAGCAACTTCGCGTGACACGTGGCCAATACAACAAGGCGGGTGCGTGAACCCTCCAAGAGCTCCGCAAATCCCGCGGCCGGCAATTTGTCGACGACGTCGGTAATCGGACGGTAGGTGTCGAAGTCGATCGGGCTGAAGTACAGGTCGCCCGAGGCCGGGTCTACCGCGATCACGAGATGCACGATGTCGTACGTTCCGCCTGTCAAGTGCTCCGTGAGGCGCGCGCGGGTCAACGCGCGCTCGATCGTCAACCGCTCCGACCCGAACTTCGACTTCAAGACGGCGACGTCGAGGTCGAAGCCGATGTCGGGCATGGCGTACTGCGCGCTGGCCGCGCACAGGACGCGTGGGTCCTCGATGCGTTCGATCGCCTGCGCGATCGACGGCTGAACAGCGTCCAGCCGCTGCATCTCGGCGGCGAGTTGTTCGAAATCTACGGCGGGCGTGGCAACGTCGAGCTCCTTTGCGATCCGGTCGTACAGCCGCTGCATGCCGTGCCGAGTGCATTCGACCCACTGCAACGCACTGAACGGTGCCGGTAGCTGCTCACCCGAGTAGCCGGAGTGGCACACCGGAACCACGGGTATGCCCCTGAGCCACGCCGCGCCGGCTTCGAAGTTCACCCATGGACGGTTGACTGACTCGGTACTGCACAGCACGAGTTGGAGATCCGCGCTCTTGAGAGCGCGTTCGAGCTCTTCCAGCCACCGTTCGCCGGCCTGAATGCCATCGCGGTCGGAGGACACGAACACGCGCAGGCCGTCAAAATCGCGGTCGAGTCGTTGCTTCAGTCCGCTCGCTATCTCGGCTTCGGTCGAGACGTGGCTGATGAACAGGTGCTTGCCCGCCATCGTCATGACCGCCGCTTGGTCATTCCTCGCGCTGCCAGGCGTCGATCAACTCCACGACCAAGAGGCTAGAGGACAGCAAGATGGCGTCGCCGGTTCCGAATCGCCGCGTCAACGCGCGTGTCTGCATTGTTTGCGTCGACGCCGCGTGCCGACGGAGTTCCCGTATGGGTTCGTCGCGCATCTCGTGCTCGACGATCTGGTCGGACCGTCGGCCGACTGAGGTCTTGTCGGCGCGAGCGCGACCTGTCAGCATTCTGTCCCTGTCGACGGTAGATCAAGCGTGGGCAAGCATGACCGACGGCTATCGAGACGGTGTTCGGATCCTAGTTGCGGGCGGAACGACCGTCGACGAGTCCGTTCAGGACTTCGCCCGGCGCTTTGGCAAGCACCTGATGTCGTTCACCCGCCCGGAGGTCGTGCTCCTCACCGGGGGTGCTCACGGCGCGGACGCCGCGACGGTGCGCGGCGCGCGTGAGGAGCTCAATCGAACGAGTCCGGACCAGATCGAGCACCGGATCGTGACGTTTCCGGATCCCAAGAGCGAAGAAGGGATCCTGCCCGCGTTCGTGGGCACTCGCGTCGTGCAGACGAAGGGCCGCACCAAACAACGGCGGCGATTCGCGATGGCCGCCGCCGCCCACGCGGTCGTGGCGATCGGCGGCAGCAAAGGCACCCCCGAGATCGTGGCGCTTGCACGCGCGTTGGAGATCCCGGTACTCCCGCTCCCTTTCACCGGTGGGGCCGCCGGGCGCATGTGGACGACGGAGGAGGAGAGAGAAGACATCGACGAATCGTGCCGCAGGTTCGGCATCGACGAGTCCACCCGCGTCCGCTGGTTGCACGAAAACGCGTGTCAGGACCCCGGCTCACTCGCCAAAGAGGCAGCGGAACTGACTTGGCGGGGCGCGACGTCCGACTGTTTTGTCGCGCTGCGATACGGCGTGGACGACGACAAGGTGTGGCAACGAATCGAGGCCGCGGTGAATGCCGCGGGTCTGCGCGCCGTTCGCTCGGACGAGCACGCCGTGCCCGGTGAAGTGTGGCGACAGATGCAGGAGCGCATACGGAATGCGCGCGTCGTCGTCGGCTATCTCACCGACGAGCGTCCGAGGGCAGACGGACGAGGACCAGTGATCAACCCCAACGTGATGTACGAGGTTGGGTTCGCGCATGCGCTGGGACGCCCGGTCGTAATCGTCCACGGTCTCGACACCGAATTGCCCGTCGACCTTTCTGGGCACCTCAAGATCACGTACGTCGACACCGATGGGTTCAGTGCGGAGCTCACTCGCCAGCTCGAGAGCGTCCGGGCTTCGTCGCCTCCGTGATCATCCAACAGGGACGCGTCGTCGTCGGCAGCCGTCTCATCGGACGCGTCGCGACGCGGCAACTACGTCGGAGCCTCGGCCGCGCGCGTGAGGTCAGCGGCGAGCGCGTCGAGCGCTCCGTTGCCCATCAACACCGCGAGGTCCCGCAAGTGGTCGACAGTCGAGTCGCGGTTCCTTCTGCTCGCGCGAGTCCTGAACGTGTCGAGGTACGCGGTCTTCAGCTCACGAAGGTCGATTTCGCCACTGCGTACCGCGCGCGTCAGCAGATTGTTCGCCCGCGCGACGCGCGACCAGTAGTCGGCGTACGGCCTGTCGTCGGCGCGCTCCGGCGTGACCTTCTCGACCGGCTGCCCACACGCGTCGAGGAACACCGTCGGTGAGTCCGGGGCGTCACGAATGGCGTCCAGCAAGGCGTTAGCGAGCGAGTCGTCGACCTCTTCACCGGCCAGCGTGGCCATCTGCAGCCAGAGTTGCGTGTAGTAGGTCGAGAGTTTCGCGACTCGCCGGCCGTCTTGGTCGGCGGTCGTCCGCTCGAGTTCTTGCATCTGCGCC
>JBEVDP010000397.1:0-9224 GCA_040513235.1 Acidimicrobiia bacterium
GAGGGGTGGTAGGCGTAATTGAAGTCGAGAATCACTCGGCTGCCGGAGTGGCCGAGGTCGGCGCCCTTGGCCGTGTCGAGGAGGTAGCGGCCTCCGCCGTAGGTCTCGTCGCCAGCCGTCGCGTCTCGGAACGGCAGGAACACGCCTCCGGCGTAGGCATCGAGCCACCAGAGGGCGAGCGCGGCCGGCCGCCCATCGGGAGCCGTGAAGCGGACCGTGCCTATGCGGCCGAACATCCCCTCGGCAGTGTGCAGTCGCTGCGCGTTGTCGACATTCACCGGCTCGATCTCACCGAGTAGGCGCCAGGCGGGATCGTACGGGAACCACGCGAGCCGGCGGCCGGGCTGCAGGGGGCTCTGTGGATGTGTGGCGAACAGTTCGTCGCGTTCCGTCCGCCATTGCCGCCACGCCGCGTCGTCGCCCGCGCCGCCGCGGACCGCGGTGTACAGATCGGACACCCGCCGACGCCAGTCCCACAATTCCAGGCGCTGCATCCCGACGCTCTACCGCGGGCGCGAGTGGCTGGTCTGCACCGATGCGTTCAGCTGCCGGGCGGATGCCAGATGTGGGCGAGCATGATCCCCATTGCCTTGAGCACGGGATACTCGTTGTCGTATCGGGATCTCAGCGTGAAGGTCTCCCCGGCGTTCACCTTCGCGTGCAGCTGGCATGAGGAAACTCGCTGCAGCTGACCGAGACGCGGATGGTTCGGGTGCCCGCCGGGCGCGTAGCTCGCGCTGGCGGTGCAGTAGGTCTCGCCGGTCGCGTCGCGGGTCAGGCTTATGTTCAGGCCGCCGGCATGAATGTGGCCCCCGGCGAAGACGGCGGTACCGGCGCGTTGCGCGGTGTAGGTCTTGGTCGCGGTGTGCACGCTCCCGGTGCCGCCGCCGCCGGGCACGTCGTACAGCGACGCCGAGTTCTCCCAACACCCGGTGACATCGAAGAAGTACGGCGTCGTGAAGCGGTGGTTCGTGTCAGGCGTAATGGGGTCGTAGCCGACCACGTACTGGAGGTAGACACCCGGCGCGGGGTTCATCGACGTCGTATGGATGTGGAACGTCGAGGTCCACACGTCGGTGGCATCCGACCGGTACGCATAGTCACCCTTCAACTCGAGCTTGGTGCGCTCGGCGCCGGTGCCCGTGAACCGCGCCCCGACGTTCGGGCAGAGCGGGTCAGGCACGCTCTCATCGAGCATCACGATGTGATGCAGGTGCACGCGATCGAGCCCGACCGTATTCCCCGCGGCGTCGACGACACTGAAGTCGGTGGAGTGAATCGCGACGTTGCCGGCGGGTTTGGGCATCGTCTGGTTGCCGATCACTTCCCATCCGGGTTCGTTCATCGGCGCGAGGTTGTACGGACCGATGCGGAACGTCTGGTAGGTCAGGGTGTGGTTCGACCCCCCATCCCACGGAACGTTCCAGAAAAAGAAGCTCGTTACGGGCACGCACGCGCTCAAGAGCGCCAAGGCAGCGATACCGACCGGCACGCGCAGGCGCCGCAGGCTCCGGAACATCCGAACCTCCCCCTCAGCCCCACACTCGCTCCGAGTCTTCTTCAAACCGGTCTACGGGGCAAGAACCGACGCGTGTCGCTCAGCCCGCAACAGAACCGCGCCCACCACTGCGTCAGTCCCGAGATTCGCGGGGTCATCGGTCGCTCACCCGATGACCAAGAAGCCTCACGAAGCTCGCACGGCAGCGACGGACTCGAGGTCCCTCGCTTCGACGAGGCCCTCGACCGCGTGTCGCTTCGCCCAAATCACACATTCCGTGGTCAAAACTCGCGAAGAGCGCGAGGAGTTTGGGCAATTCGATCGACTTCTTGTATCAGCGGCCCTCGTCGTCGCGTCATGAGGAGGACGTGCGGGGACCAGGAGCCGCAGCAACGATCGAGGCGGGACCCGCCAGGTGTTGCGCGACTCCCCACGAAACGGAGTCGCAGTGTTGGATCGGGTCGGGGGGGTGTCGGCTTCGGCAGCAACGGCGGTAGACATCCGCGTCGCGCCGGCGGCGACCGAGCCACTACGGCACATCGGTACCAGCCGGGAGCCACGAACGCGGCCTCATGGCTCGCGCGCGATAAAGCTGGCCGTCGTCGCCGTCGACGCTCTCGCGATCACGTTGTCGATGGCTCTCGCAGCACTACTCGGCGGCCACTCGGCGAGTGAATTCGTTCCGTACTGGCTCGTGAACGCGGTCGCGATACCCGTGTGGCTCGCAGTCTTCGCCCGCTACAAGCTCTACAAGACCGCGGCCGTCGCCAGCCAGCAGGCCGAGGTCAGCCGCATCCTGCACGCGGTGGTGGCGGCGACGTTCTGCACGGCTCTGGTCGTCATCGCGCTCGCGCGGTCGGTCTCTCGCACTTGGCTACTCCTTACATTGATCATCGCGCTCGTCCTCGTCATCGCCGAACGCGCGATCGTACGCCACTACTTCCGGCGAGCACGCTTGGACGGTCGCCTGACGCGGCGGGTCGTCGTCATCGGTGCGAACGCCGAGGCGCTGGCAGTCGTGCAGATGCTGCAGAAGGACAAGGACCTCGGCTACGAGGTCGTGGGCTTGCTGGCGTACGGCTCGGAGAAGGTCGTCGCGTCGGTTCCCATGCTGGGAAAGGTGTCCGAAGCACTCGACGTCCTACCTGCGATCGACGCGACCGGGGTAATCATCGCGACCAGCGCCGTCGACGTCGTCGACACGAACCGACTGGCGCGCGACTTGATGGAACTCGGCTTCCACGTCGAGTTCACGTCTGGACTCGTCGATATCGCGTCCAGTCGCCTGATCGTCCGCCCGGTCGGCCGGAGGCCGGTGATGTATATCGAGCCGGTCCGTCGTCTCGGGTGGCGGGCGGTGGCCAAACGGACGTTCGACGTCGCTACGGCATCGATCGGACTCGTGCTCACCGCGCCCGTATTGCTTGCCGCCGTGATCGCCATCAAGCGCGACTCACCAGGTCCTGTGATCTTCGCCCAAGAACGGGTCGGCAAGGACGGAGAGATTTTCGCCGTGAAGAAGTTGCGCACCATGGTCGTCGATGCCGAGCAGATGCTGGAAGTGCTACGAGACAAGAACGACGCCGACGGGCCACTGTTCAAGATGCGCGACGATCCCCGCGTGACGCGGGTCGGTCGCTTCCTGCGTGCCTCGTCGATCGACGAGCTGCCACAGCTCTGGAACGTGCTCCGCGGCGAGATGAGTATCGTCGGGCCGCGGCCTGCGATCCCGAGTGAACTCGTGGGTTGGAGTGACGAACTGCGAAATCGGCTGCGCGTGCAGCCGGGCATAACAGGCATGTGGCAGGTGAATGGGCGGAGCGAGTCCTCGTTCGACGACTACGTGCGTCACGACCTGTATTACGTCGACAACTGGTCGCTTCTTACGGACCTTGGCATCGTGGCGAAGACATTTCCCGCCGTGTTGTCGCGCAGGGGCGCGAGCTGATGAGGCTCTACAGGCGCAGCAGCGACTTCGCACAGCCGAACGCTTCGGCGTAGTGCGCCCGGCACTCCATACCCCGTATACGAGCGAGTCCGAGGAATACCTCGTCGTCCCACCAGTCGCGCGCCTTCTGGGATGGGAAGCAGGAGTGCAGCAGCTCGACCTTCCGGCGCGCCTGGCCACTCGACAACGCCACATACAACGAGGGCCTGCCCAAGTCTCCGTCCCACTTGGGAATCTCGTACGCGAGGCAGAGCGCGTTGCGAAAAACGGTGGGCAAGATCTCGGCGATCGTGCGGTGGTCCTGGTGAGCGTCGTAAGTGGACGGGCCCAAGATCAGATCGGGCGATTCGTCCGCTGCCACCGCTTCGAGAACGTCCTTGACCTCAGCCCAGGCGGCGGGCAGACGTCCTTCGGGGAGACGGTGCAGGTCGATCGTGAGCGTGGCCGCCGGCAGGAAGGCCGCGGCTGCACGACGCGCCTCCTCCTGACGCTCAGTCGTTCCGGTCATCACGACGTAGCGCACCCGTAGGTCAGCGTGGCGTTCGCCGAGCGCAAGAAGGGAACCCCCGGCCCCGATCTCGATGTCGTCGGGGTGAGCGCCAACGGCAAGAATCGAAAGTGGGCGGTCCGAGGGCAGATCCAGCTGGAACGACGCTCCACTCGAGGTCATCTGGTACACAGTACACGGAGCGTGCCACGCTAGACGAGGAGAGTGACGGTCGCCTGTCGTCCCTATTGACAGGATTTCGCACAATAGGCCAGTCAAGAACTGCTTTGACGACGAGCAACCACGGAGGGACGAATGACCCAAGTCGCCTGTAGGGCCTGCAAGGCCACGCGCGGTGACCTCGTACTCGACTTAGGTGAGCAACCCGCAGCAGACTTCTTTCCGCTCCGTGACGTCCCTCGGCCGGACCCCGTTTACCCGCTCCAGATGTGGCTTTGCGCCGAGTGCGGGCTCGCTCAGCTCCTCTCGGACCCGACATTGCCCGAAGAGACAAAAGCGGTCGAACCAGCCGCGCTCGCCGTCCAGGCAGCTAGCGCGGTCGAGTGCATCGCGGCCGCCGGGCTCCTACCGGCGGGAGGCCGCGTCGCCGAATTCGAGAGCCCGCACGGCGGTTCGTGGTCGCAACTCCTGAACAGGCGCGGCCTGGTTGCCGCGCTCGATCATGACACGGCCGACGTCGTCGTCGACAGCTTCGGCATGATGCATGCGGCCAATCAGGCACGCGCTTTGGCAGACAGGACGGCTCGAGTGGCCGACGGCGGCGTGTTGCTGCTCCAGTATCACTCGCTCGAGACAATTGTCGGCCGCGGTCAATGGACCGCACTGCGGCACGGGCACTTCGCCTATTACTCGACCACTGCGCTGATCGAGATGCTGCGCGCGCGGGGCTTCGCGGCCCGCCAGGCGTGGGAGTTCCCGCTCTACGGAGGCACGGTCCTGCTCGCGGCCGGGCGCGACGCGGAACGGCCACCGAGCGCGGACCGGTCCGTCGACGCGCTCCTCGCCCGCGAGGCGCGCGCCGGCATTCGCGATGCCAGCATGGTGGGTACGCTCCAGCGCCGGGTGCAGTCCGATTCGGCGCGGCTGCGCGATTGGCTCACGACTGCTCGCGAATCCGGCGACCTTGTCCTCGGGTATGGCGCTGCCTCCCGGGCAGTGGCCGTGCTCACCCGGGCGAGCATCGACCAGTCGCTTCTACGCTCCGTCGCTGACGCATCGCCGGCCAAGCAGTCTCGGCGCATGCCTGGGACCGACATTCCGATCAGCTCCCCATCAGATCTCGCGGTCGACTTACCACGATATGTGCTCTTGTTCGTACCCGACCTTCTGAACGAGGTGCGGTCTGCCTATCCCGAGGTAGAGGCGGCGGGCGGCAGCTGGGTCGACGCTGAGACGCTCGCGCCCGCAGTCTGAAGCGCGTCGCCGCTCGGATTCGCGCGTCGCCGCTCGGATTCGCGTATTAGCGAGCGGGTCTGTGGATCCAACTGGTACCAGACCCGGACCTTGGGAAGTACCCGTATGCCCGCACCCCACGTATGTCGCCTATGCGGAGAGCGCCTCACTCGTACATTCGTCGACCTCGGGATGTCGCCGCTCTGTGAGAACTTCCTGCCGCAGGAGCGCCTTGACGAACCGGAGGTCTTCTACCCACTGCACGTGCGCTTGTGCTCGTCGTGTCTTCTTGTGCAACTCCCGGCGTACGTGTCAGGTGAGGCGATCTTCGCGGAAGCGGACTATGCGTACTTCTCCTCGTACTCCGACTCCTGGGTTGCGCACGCCGAGCGGTACGCGCAGGCGATCACGGAGCGGCTCAGGCTGACAACGGACAGCCTCGTGATCGAGGTCGCGAGTAACGACGGATACCTGTTGCGGCACTTCGTCGCCCGCGATATTCCCGCGCTCGGCGTAGAACCGGCGGCCAACGTTGCGGCCGTAGCCCGGTCCCTGGGCATCCCGACGCTGGTCGAGTATCTCGGCGCCGACACTGGCGAGGCCATCGCCCGGCGCCACGGGCGCGCCGACCTCGTCGTCGCCAACAACGTATTCGCCCACGTTCCCGACATCCGCGGCTTCGCGCATGGGCTTCGCGCGCTCGTCAAAGACGACGGGCTCGTGACACTCGAGTTCCCACACCTGCTGCGCCTGATCGAGCGGCGGCAGTTCGACACGATCTATCACGAGCACTACTCGTACTTGTCGTTGTTGACGTCGTCACGCGCGCTCGAAACGGCGGGATTGCGCGTCGTCGACGTCGAGGAGTTGGACACGCACGGCGGGTCACTGCGCGTGTACGCCGCGCCGCTGGAGTGCGCGGGTGAATCGACCGCGCGGGTGAAAGAGGTCCTCGACGCGGAGGACGACGCCGGCTTACACAGCCTTGCCGGGCATGCCGGGTTTGCCGACGGGGTCGCGCAAGTCAAGCGCGACCTCGTTGGCTTCTTGCTCGATGCGAGCGAGCGGGGCATGTCCGTTGCCGCGTACGGCGCACCGGGCAAAGGAAACACGCTCCTCAACCACTGCGGCATTCGCTCCGACCTGCTCGCGTATGCGGTCGACCGCAGCCCACACAAGCAGGGAAAGTTCCTTCCCGGCACGCACATCCCCGTGCACACGCCCGACCGCCTCGCCGAAACCAGGCCCGACTACGTGCTCGTACTGCCGTGGAACCTGCGCGACGAGATCAGCACTCAGCTCGCGTACGTCCGGTCGTGGGGCGGGCGACTGGTGTTTCCGATCCCTGAACTCGAAATCGTCTGAGGGGGACACATGAAGGTCGTTCTGTTCTGCGGCGGGCTGGGGATGCGGATGCGCGACGGCTCGTCCACCGCTCCCAAGCCGATGGCGACGGTCGGTGAACGCCCACTGTTGTGGCACGTCATGCGCTACTACGCGCACTTTGGCCACACCGAGTTCGTCCTCTGCCTGGGTTACGGCGCGTCCGCGGTCAAGGACTTCTTCCTCAACTACGACGAAGCGACATCGAACGACTTCGTACTCGAAGGGTGCGACCGCAAGGTGACGCTGTTCAAGACCGACATCTCGGATTGGCAGATCACATTCGTGGACACGGGGCTTCACTCGTCGATCGGCGAGCGTCTACGCCGTGTCCGTCGCTTCGTCGAGGACGAACCGATGTTCATGGCGAACTACGCCGACGTGCTCACCAACGCGCCTCTGCCCGACATGATCGAGCGATTCGAAGCGAGCGACGCCGCCGTGAGCCTGCTCGCGGTTCCGCCCCAGTCGTCGCACCACGCGGTGGACATCGGCGACGACGGCGTCATCACTCGAGTGACGCCCATGCGAGACCTACGGCATTGGGAAAACGGCGGCTACTTCTTGCTGCGGCCCGAGATCTTTGACGAGCTCAGGGAGGACGAGGATCTCGTCGAGGACGCAATCGTTCGCCTCGTCCGCCGCGGCCGCGTCGCCGCCTACCCGTACAAGGGCTATTGGACGCCGGCGGACACCGTGAAGGAGCGCGTACTGCTCGAGGAGCTCTACCAGCGGGCCGACTGCCCGTGGATGCTTTGGGATCCGGAGCGGTCGGGGCGCGGGGACCAGTAGTGAAGATCCTTGTGGCGGGTGATCGCGGTTACATCGGGGCGGTTCTTGTGCCGTGGCTACGCGCCGCCGGCCATCTGGTCGACGGACTGGACGTCGGTCTCTACGAAGGGTGCGACTTCGAACCGTCGCCCGAGGATGTGAGCGAGCGGCTCCCGCTGGATATCCGGGACGTCCAAGTTCGCGATCTCGCCGGCTACGACGCGGTCATTTGTCTTGCGGCCCTTTCCAACGATCCGCTCGGTGCCCTCAACCGCGCCGCTACCTACTCGATAAATCACGAGGGCACGGTGCACCTGGCCCGAACCGCCAAGCAGGCCGCAGTCGAGCGCTTCGTGTTCGCTTCTTCGTGCAGTCTCTATGGAGCCACGGGCGCCGCGGCGTCCGATTGGGGCGTGACTGAGGAGGCCGAGCTGTCGCCAGTGACGGCATACGGCGAGACGAAGGTTCTCGCCGAGCGTGATCTCGCTGCGCTTGCCGACGACACGTTCAGCCCGACCTTCTTGCGAAACGCGACGGCCTACGGGTGCTCGCCGCGCCTGCGGCTCGACATCGTCATGAACAACCTCGCAGCCGTCGCGACAACGACGGGCGAGGTGCGCCTCGAAAGCGACGGCTCGCCTTGGCGACCTCTGGTGCACGTCGAGGACATTTGCCGCGCCATGCTGGCCGTGGCCGAGGCGCCGAGGGAGGATGTGCACAACGAGGCGTTCAACGTCGGGCGCTCGGTCGACAACGTGCAGATCCGCGACATCGCCGAGTTGGTCAGGGATGCCGTATCTGGCTCGCGCTTGTCATTCGCCGACAATGCCAGCCCTGACGTGCGCAACTACCGCGTCGATTTCTCCAAGTTGGAAGCCGCATTCCCGACCCTCGATCTCCAATGGAACGCAGAGGCGGGTGTGCGGCAGCTTGTCGATGCGTACGTTGCATACGGCTTCACGTACGAAGACTTCCTGTCGTCACGCTTCGTGCGCCTGCGTCGCATCTCGGAACTGCAGTCCGCGGGGATTGTCGACGAGATGTTGCGCCGACAAACGAACGGGTCGTTGCCGAAATCTGGCGCTTCGATGCAACACGGCCGGGTGCCGTCGTAACCGCGGCGCGCGCTGGGATACGTAGATCGTTTCGAACATGGACGTTGAACGCATCGCCGAGATTGCCGGCGTGCTCATGTTCCGGCCGACGCCACACGTCGACGAGCGCGGCTTCTTCTGCCGCACGTTCGACGCCGACGTCGCGCGCGCGGCTGGTGTCGACCCCAATGCATTCGCTCAGGACAGCCTCTCGAGATCGGCGCGGGGGGTTATACGCGGCCTTCACGTTCGCAGCGGGCGGGGCGAGGCCAAGCTCGTGCGCTGCTCGTACGGCGCCGTCTTCGACGTCGTAGTTGACCTGCGGCGCGCGTCGCCCACGTACCTCACTTGGGCGAGTTTTGAACTCAGGAGCGACGAACAGGCCTCGCTGTACGTGCCGACCGGCTGCGCGCACGGTTTCCAGGCGTTGACCGACCCCGCCGACGTCTCGTACCGTATCGACCGCGCTCACGATGCATCGGAAGATGTTGCGATTGCCTTCGACGACCCCGACCTCGCAATTGACTGGCCGCTGTCCGTGACCCTTGTCTCGCCGCGCGACCAGAGGGGCCTCCAGCTCGCGGCCGCGCTGCGACTACTTCCCTGAACGCTTCGCAGATCTCGCACAAC
>JBEVDP010000398.1:0-3603 GCA_040513235.1 Acidimicrobiia bacterium
AATACTCGTTGACGATCGGGCCGACCCACTCGATGAGGCGCTGCTTCACCTGCACCGGACACGGCGCCGCGCCGTGGAGGATGTAGGTGAGTGAGGAGACGTCGTACTGCGCCTTCACGTCGTCGGGCAGCGCCAGCAACCGGTTGAACATCGTCGGCACCATGTGCGTGTGTGTCACTCGGTGCTTGTCGATCAGTTGCAGCGTCTCCTCGGCATCCCAACCGTCCATCAATACGATCGGAACACCCAGCGCCGCCGGCGCGGCGAGCGAGAACGCGAGCGGCGCGGCGTGGTACAGCGGACCGGTGCAGAGGTGCACGTGGGCGTCACGGTCGTAGCGCGACGCGATCGCGAGCAGCGGGCTCGCGGTACCGTCGGCCACACGGCGCACACCCTTGGGCCGCCCGGTCGTGCCCGACGTGTAGAGCATGGTGCCGCCGAGGGCGGGATCCTCGAGCGGCGCGCCCTCGTGCTCGCCGAGCACATCGTCCCAGCGCTCGAAGCCCGGAATCTCGCCGCCGATAGCAATCTTCGCCTTCAGCCGGGGTGCGGCCGCCGCGGCTTCCTCGGCCGCGGCCGCGAACGTCGCGTCCGCGACGAACACCGTCGCTTCGCAGTCGTCGACGATATAGCCCGCTTCCTCCCCGGTGAGGTGCCAGTTGACGGTCGTCAGCCGCATGCCGCTGCGCGTCGAGGCCCCCGCCGCTTCCACGAATTCGGGCCGGTTGACACACATGAGCGCGAGTCCGTCGCCCGCTTCTATGCCGCGGGCGCGGAGTGCGCGCACGAGTTGGTTCGCGTGCGCGTCGACCTCGGCAAAGGTGCGATCCCCGTACTGCGAGTAGAGCGCGATCCGATCGGGCTGCACGCTCGCCCAGTAGGTCCCCGTCGTCCCTGTGCTCGCCGCGGCAAGCACTGCGTCTCGATCGATCTCAGCCACGGCGGGAGTCTTCCCGGCCTACCGCGCCAGCGTCCAGAGTGCGAACGTCCAGACGCTCGGCCAGCCGCCCGGAGCCGGCCGAACGCGTGGACGTACGACGTGGAGCTACGCGACCTCGGCGCGGTCTCTTGCGACCTCGTCGAGCTCGTCGTACTCCTCACCCGTGTCGGCCCAATCCTCGAACTGGATCACGCCGACTTCGGTGAACTTCTGCCGCAACCAGCCGTCGGCCGCGTCGAGCAGGCCGAGCTTCTTGCAGTTGGGCACGATCTTCGAGAACAGCAACGCCTGGAACGCCTGCTGCTGGGGCGGGTTGACGCGGTTCATCGTGGCGTAGATGGCCTGCGGGTCGACACCCATGCGCTCCCACATCTCGGTCTGCATGAAGCGCCTCTGCAGCCGCGTGGCGACCTCGAAGCAGAACTCCTGGCGCTCCCGCATCTCCTTGTCAGTGAGCTGTTCGTAGTACTCCTTGAGTGACAGCACGCCGAACGCGACGTGGCGCGCTTCGTCGCTCATCACGTAGCGGAGCAACTTCTTGAGCAGCGGCTCGGTGGTGATCTGGTGCATCATCCCGAACGCGGCGAGTGCGAGGCCCTCGACCATGATCTGCATGCCGAGGTACGCGATGTCCCAGCGCGGGTCGCGCAGGATCTCGTCGAGAATGCCGCGCAGGTTGTCGTTGATGCCGTACTGCGAGTCGAGCTTCTCGTCGAGGTAGCGCGCGAACACTTCGACATGGCGGGCTTCGTCGACCACCTGCGTCGCCGCGTAGTACTTGGCGTCGATCCACGGCACGGTTTCGACGATGCGCGCGGTGCAGATGAGCGCGCCCTGCTCGCCGTGCATAAACTGCGACAACATGGAGTTCTGGAGCTCGATGGAAACCTGGTTCCACTCTTTGTCGCCGAAGTGCTTGACAGGCGAGCCTTCGGCTTCCTTGAGCGCCTGGAAACGGGCGGTGCCACCGCCGCCGAGCTCGCGGCCGATTTTCTCGGGGTCGACGTCGATCGCCCAGTCGAGATCGGTCGACGCGTTCCACTGAGAAGTCTTGGCCTTCTCGTACAACTTCCCGAGCGCAGGGCGGCTGCGCTTGTAGTCCCACGTGAAGATGGCATCGAAGTTCGCCGTCACCGCGTGGATCGTCGCGAGCTTTTCGTCAGTAGCGGTCATCGACCCTCTCCCCCGTCGTCGGGCGCGAACGCCCCCACCACCCGATGAATCAGTGCTTGCCAGTCGTTCGCGTTCGGCGGCTCGACATCGAGACTGCGCAACACGAGCGCACCCATCGCGAGCATCAGCGCGAACCGCGCGGTCGCGTCGGGATCGAGATCGTCGGTGACGGAGCCGTCGTCCTTGGCCCGCGCGAGCAGCTCGACGAGGTGCTCCTCGCGGACGGCGAGTCTCGCGCGCAGCACCGCGGCCAGCTCGGGGTCACGCCGCGCCGCGGCCATCGCGTCGAGCAGCAATGACGGACCGCCGCGCCGTTGCGGCAGCATCGCGCCGAGCTGCTCGAGGATGGCGCGCGCATCGCGGCCGCGGCCCGGGGCGAGATCGTCGACTTCCAGCCGGGCCCGGGTACCCATGGCGGCGAAGAGCAGCTCCCGCTTGTCCCGGTAGTTCGCGTAGATGGCACCGGTGGTCATTCCGGCGGCGCGGGCGATGTCTTGGACCCTGGCGCCCTCGTAGCCCTGGGCTTCGAAGACCTCGATCGCGGCGGCGATCAGCCGGTCTCGGGTCGTCTCCTCGGGCACCGTAGCCATCTTCTCCACTCAGAGGGCCGTTCGGGCCCCGCCTCGGGCGGCACCGGATACCGGCGCCGCGCTTCCTCGGCTAGCTCCTCCGATCATAACGATCATTATCCGGGGTGGGTAGGGCACATTTGGGTCAGGATTCGGGGGTGGAACTGCCGGTAACGCGGGCCGATGTCGAAGCGGCCGCGGCCGCCATCCGGGGCGCCGTCGTCGAGACGCCCTGCACCTTTTCCGAGACGTTGTCCGAGATCACCGGCGCCCGGGTCTGGCTGAAGTTCGAGAACCTCCAGTTCACGGCGTCGTTCAAGGAGCGGGGCGCGTGCAACTTCCTCCTGCGATTGCCCGCAGGCGAGCGGGCGGCTGGAGTGGTCGCGGCGTCGGCCGGCAACCACGCCCAGGGCCTCGCCTACCACGCGCACCGGCTCGGGATCCCGGCCACGGTCGTGATGCCGGTCGATACCCCGTTCACGAAGGTCACGCGGGCCGAGCACCACGGCGCGGCTGTCGTGCTCGCGGGCGACGGCTTCGAAGGCGCCCGGGCCGAAGCGCTCCGCATCGCCGAGACCAGTGGCGCGACGTTCGTGCCGCCGTTCGACGACCCCGCGATCATCGCCGGACAGGGAACCGTCGCGCTCGAGATCCTCGCCGCCGCGCCGGAGGTCGACACGATTGCCGTTCCGGTCGGGGGCGGCGGACTCATCTCCGGCATTGCGGTCGCCGCCAAGGCGGTGCGGCCCGAGATCGCGGTGGTCGGCGCGCAGCTCGAGGGCTACACGAGCATGCTGTACGCGCTCGGTCGCGGTCCGGCGCCCGATCCGGTGCCGACGATCGCCGAAGGCATCGCGGTCACGGAAGCCGGTGAACTCACCCGGGAAGTCGTCGGCGCGCTCGTCGACGACCTCCTCGTCG
>JBEVDP010000399.1:0-4160 GCA_040513235.1 Acidimicrobiia bacterium
GGCAGTATCGATCTCTGGGTGCAGGCCGACACCGACGACGTCGATCTCGAGGTGACCCTCAGCGAGGTCCGGCCCGACGGCAACGAGGTGTACGTGCAGAGCGGGTGGCTGCGGGCCAGCCAGCGTGCGCTGCACGAGGACGCGACCGAACTGCGGCCGTTGCACACGCACACGGAAGCCGACGCCCAGCCGCTCGCGAGCGGCGAGTGGAACGAAGCGCGCGTCGAACTGTTTCCGTTCGCGCACCCCTTCCGCGCGGGCTCTCGAATACGGGTGACAGTCGACGCGCCGGGCGGCAGCCGCCCGCGGTGGACGTTCGCCACGCTCGAGGACTCCTCGAACGTCGAGGTCGGTTGGGGCGGTGACCACGCGTCACGAGTCGTGCTCCCGGTTGTCAGCGGCGTCGACGTACCCGCCGGGTTGCCGCCGTGTCCGTCGCTACGCGGTCAACCGTGCCGTGCCGCGATGTAGGCGTCGCACAACTCGACCAACCGGTCGTGGCCGAAACTCGGTTCGTGGCCGCCGTGTACGACCGTGACCGGCAGCTCGCGGAGCCGGTACATCGTCGCGATGTAGTCGTCGATATCCGACCCGTCGAGTTCGTCGAGCAGCGGACCGTCGTACACGGCGTCGCCGGAGAAGAGGATGCCGGTCGCGGCTTCCCACAATCCGATGCTGCCCGGCGAGTGGCCGGGCAGATGCAGCACCTCGAACGCGCGATCGCCGATGTCGACCACGTCGCCGCCGTCGAGCACCGTCGTCGCGGGCGCAGGCCCGATCTCCCGAACGAGCGCCTCGAACGCGTCGTCCGGCGCGGCGTCGACCAACAGATCGGGGATGTCGTAGCCCGCGTCGCGGTACGGGCCGAGAACCTTGTCGCCGAAGTGCTCGGCGATGAGCGTCGAGTACGTCGGCGCGCCGAGCGTTTCGGCTTCGAGACGATGGATCGCGCGCTGGTCGAACTCGTGGAAGCCGCCGATGTGGTCACTGTGGCCGTGCGTCGCGACTGCGAACACCGGATGATCGAGCTCACGTTCGACGACGTGAGCGAGGGGCGCGAGCCCGAGCGCGGTGTCGACGACCAGATCGCGCTCGCGGCCGCGCACGTGCCACACGTTGCAGCGCAACAACGGATGCACGTGCGGTTCTGTGACGAGTGTGATTCCGTTGCCCACCTGTTCGCGAACGAACCACGGCACCGCAACCGGAAGCTGGGCGGCGCCGTGGTCGTCGTTCACGAACGCGAGACTAGAACTGGGTGAACGCGGTCCCTTCGAAGGTTTCGAGGTCGGTGGACGCGAGGCCGGAATCGGAGAGGGTCCACAAGGAGTCGCCGATGACGAGCGAGCGCCGGATCGGCGGCGTGTACGTGTACGCGCCCGGAGCGATGTCCTGTGCGATGTCGCCCTCGACGTCGACGGGCATCGGCTCGCCGGGCACGAAGTCGCCCTCGACACTCACGTCGGGGTGCGAGATGCGGCCTCGCTCGGTGACAGTTCCGCCGTCGACGTCGACTGTGAAGCCGACGAGGCCGTTGAACTCGCCTTCGTCGTTGTAGATCGCGACCGGAATCGCGACGAGCTCTGATTCCGCCCACCACAGGAAGGCGCGGTGGTCCCATTCGGCATCGGAGGACCCGTTCGGGAGCGTTGCTTGCGCGATGCGGGTCGGTGCCGCCGGGTCGCGCACGTCGAAGAGTGCGACCTGGGTGCCGGTCGTGCGTCCGTCCTCGGTTGCGTCCTGTCCGACGCCGACGAGGTAGCCGTCGCCGACCGGGTGCAAGTACGCGGAATAGCCGAGGATCTCGAGTTCGCCGGCGACGGTCGGATTCGCGGGGTCCGACAGGTCGAGCGTGTACAGCGGGTCGGTCCGCTCGAATGTCACGACGTAGCCGGTGTCGCCCATGAACCGCACCGAGAAGATGGTCTCGTTGGGGCCGAGGCCCGTGACGGAGCCGACCGGTTCGAGCGCGCCGTTCTGCGGCGCGAGCACGACGACCTGGCTTTGCGACTGGCTCTCGTCGCCGGCCCACGGCGTGCCGGTGGTTGTGGCGACGCGCAGGTTGCCGTCGTGCTCGTCGAGCGCGAACTGGTTGAGCAGCGTGCCGTCGACATGGCCCGACATGTCGTACACGGCTCGGGTCGGGTCGCTGATGTCGAAGCGGTGGATGTCGGTGCCGTAGTTCTCCGACGCCGCGATGCGATCGCTCTCCGAGAGCGACTCCCAGTCGACCCACGCGGGCGCGGCGACGTAAAGGTGTTCGGGCGAGGCGTACACGGTCTCGCCGCCGGCCATCACGCCCGCGCCGTTGGCGGAAGTGACGCCGGCCCCGAGGCCGTCGGAGATGTCGATGCTGACGACGGTCACCATGCCGAAGCCGGAGAACGTCGCCGGTGCGTGCGCGTCCTCACAGCCGAGGAGCGGCCCTTCCTCGAGCGTTGCGCCCCCGGAGTCGATGCGCCGCCACTTCGGCAGGAAGTCCTCCGCCGCCGCCGCTTCGACGACGCCTCGGTTCACCTCAACGGCTCGCGCAATCGCTTCCTCAGTGGGAACGGCCGGCGTGACGAGCGGCAAGCGGGCTTGGGGGTCGGCGTGCAGCACGACTCGCGCGACGTCACCGATCATGCGCGCCGAGACGTAATTGCCGTCGAGGACGTATGTGTCGGCGACCGTGATCGAATCGGAACCGACGTCGAGTTGCACGACGCGGGTGCCCGGCAGTTCCGGGATGCCATAGCGGCCGGCCGCGCCGTCGAGCACGCGTGGACCGAAGCTGGCGGGGCCCATGAGCAGCGCGCGGTCACCGGAGAGAAGGAGCTCACCTTGATACATGTCGTCGGGGAGTTGCGCGGAAGCGATGACCGCACCGGTCTCGGCCGACGCGAGGAAGACCCGGTTTCCAGCCACCGCGAAGACGCGGTCGCCGTCGGTCTTCACGATGTCGGGCTCGTCGACGCCCTCGACCTGCACGTTGGTCTGCGAGAAGTCGCGACCCGCTTCGCCGCTTGCCGGCAGATCGCTCGCAACCCGGGGTGCCGCGGCGTCGGTGGCTACTCCGCCTTCCTCGGCAACCGCCATGTCTTCGATGGGCATGGGGAAGCCCCATTGGCCGCCGAAGCCGTAAGCGCCGACGCGGGGCGCGAGCTCGTCTCGGACCCAGGTGCGGACCGCGTCGCACGAGTCGAAGCGCTGCAACGCACTCACGAGCTGCACGTCCGTGAGGTCGCGGCGCTCGGGCTCGCCGGTATCGGACGTACCGCCGGTCGGGGTGCCACCGGAGCTGCCGCTGTCGTCGTCACCCGAGCAGCTCGTCGCGATGAGGGCGACGGCCGCCAGTGCGACGACGAGGTTTCGGGTTCTACGCATGGTCTTCCTCCGCACGGCGAGGGTCATCGCCAGCTATGACGTTCGCTCGCCACCGCCCGGTTCCCAGGGAATTAGGCGGGCGGTATGAGTGCGATGACCAGGGCGCCCAGGCCCAAGATGCCGGTTCCCACGGCGACGTACCGGAGCTTGACCTCGTCCGCGAGGGTCCGGCCGGTCATGGTGGTGCGGGCCAGGGCGCGGGCGTGGGTGAGGGCGAGAGCCCAGGCGACGGCACCGGCTATGAGCAGGATGAACACGATCGTGGGCGCGGTGTCCGACTCCAGTGCGAAGAAGTACTTGAGGATCGCGGCGATGGCGATGATGACGGCGAACCCCGAGCGGCTCCACGCCAGGTCGGTGCGTTCGCCCGCAAGACCCGGCGTGTCCTCGTCGTCGGGGATCGACGAGGCCGTCGGTCCGCCGCCCATCAGTCTGATCCGAATGCGGCGACGATCGCGGCCAGGAGGGCGGCGAGCGCGATGCCGATCGCGAGCACGCGGGGCAGGCTCGACGGCGGGAGCGGATCCCCCAACCGCATGGCGCGCTCGTTGTCCTCCCATCGGCGGTACGACGTGAACGCGAGCAGCGCGCCCAACGCGATCAGGGGGACACCGATGATGCGGGCGCCGTAGGTGAGTTCGAAGTCGGGGAGGAGCGCGACGACCGCCAGCCCGGCCGCGATCAAGGCCAGCGCGGTGCGGTTCCACGCGAGGAAGGTGCGCTCGTTGGCGTAGGAGAAGCGAGGGTCGGGATCACGGCCGACCTCGCGCAACGGCGGCTTGCGGGCGAACACG
>JBEVDP010000400.1:0-2775 GCA_040513235.1 Acidimicrobiia bacterium
TCGTCACACCCAACTTCGTGTACACCTTCTGCAAGTGGTTGTTCACAGTGCGGACCGAGAGGAACAACCGCTCGGCAATCTCCTTGCTCGCGACACCATCGGCGGCGAGCAGGGCGATCTCGCGTTCGCGTGGTGTGATCGGCTCGGTCGCGTCGGCGACGACAAGCGCCGGCGTGCGCGCACCTTCGAGCGTGTCCTGGAGTTCCGCGACGCGCCGCTGATACGCGGTGACCAGTCGGCCGTTTCCGTCTCGACGAGCAGCGTCGGCAGCTGCGGCCCACGCCTCGCCAGCGAACAGCTGCGCGCCCATCTCTGTGAATTGTTCAGCCACACTGTCGAGCATTGCGGCATCACGCGCGGCGCGGCCACGCGCGTGTCGGGAAGATGCATGCACCAACGCGCTGTCGGATCTCGACGCGACCTCGTCGAGTTCTTCGACCACTGCGTCGTCGCCCAACCTCGCGAGGTCGTGCAGCACGGTCGCGGCCTGCTGAACGTTGGCGAACGCCTCCATGGTCCGCGCCGCCTCCGTGAGCACCGCTCGCGCCTCGACCGGCCGCCCGATTGCGAAGAGCGTCCACGCCCGCGCCCGGGCCACATCGCCCCCGAAGAGCGCGAACCACACGTCGTGATCGGCATCGGCTTCGGCGTACGCGGGATCGGGCGTACCGAGATACGCCGCCGACAGCGCGACCCCGGCGCTCCCGAGCCGCTCCGGAAGGCGGTGGCCGACGGAACGGCAGCGGACGACGGAGTCGCGGAACCAGCGTTGCGCGGTCGCGGGCCGCCCTTCGGTCAGCGCGACCCGCCCGAGCAGGAGCGTGAACCAGATCTCGGCGATGGGAATGCGTTGCGTGAGCGCTTCGTCGTATCCGACCTGCGCCAAGTCACGCGCTTCCACGAGCCGGCCGGCCTCCGCGAGCGCGAGCACCGTCGCGACCACGTGGGTCCCGGGATGCGCGATCGCAAGCATCGGGTCGAGCGCAAGATGCTCGGCAAACCCTTGCTCTGCAACAGCCAACGCCGCGCCGGTCTCACCCCGCATCGCGAGCACCGGCGCGCGCGCGATCGCCGCCGCGGTGCGGGCACGCGCGGTCGCGTCCCCTGAGACCTCGGCGAGCGCGAGCGCGTCGTCGATCCGGCCCGAGAACCCGACGAGCGACGCCTGCTGGGCTCGCAGCTCGGCGACATCGTCGCCGTCGACCATCGCCAGCGCGGCATCACCAGCCGCGAACGCTGCTCCTGGCTGCCGGAGGCCCCAGAACAGGTTCGTGACGCGCGTGATCGTCGCGAGGAGGCGTTGGCGCGTCGTGCACGCGTCGAGATCGAGTGCCGCCAGTTCGGCTTCCGCTTCCACGAACGCACCGCTCTGGTAGCACGCTTCGGCCAGGAGCTGCACCAAGTCGGGATCCCGTTGAACTCCGAGCGCGGCGCGCGCCAGGCGTTCGACACCGGCGAAATCGTGGGCTTGGCGCGCAAGGTGCGCGGCGCGCGTGAGCACGACGGGATCGGCGGTTCCGTCGGCATCGAGTGACCACGCGGCGAGCAACAACACGTCGCCGCGGCGCCGGGCACCGTGCGCCGAGACGCGCGCCATACCGGCGCGGCGGAGTTCGCGCGCACGTGACGTCGTCATCGCATCGCGTAGGAGTTCGCCATGGAGCGGGTGCGTCAGGTGCACCTCGACGCGCCGGCCGGCGGGCGTGATCGCGACGAGGCCTGGGCGTTCGAGCGCGTCGAGGTCTGGCAGCCCCGACACCGCGAGCACGTCGTCGAGACCAACCGGGCCCGCAATCGCGATCGCATCGAGCACGGCGCGCTCGGCGCCGTCGACCGCGTCGTGCCGACCCATCACGAGCGCGCGAAGGCCCTCCGTCACCGCCAGATCGCCGACGAGCCGCCAGGCTCCGTCGACGTTGCCCAGCGCGCCGCTCGCGATGGAGCCGACCACGAGCTCGCGCAAGAACAGCGCGTTTCCGCGGCTCGCTTCCCAGAGCAACGACGCTGCGTCCGCACCCACCGGACCACCCAGAGCCCGGTGCAGGAGCGTCTCGATGCTCTGGCGTTCGAGTTCGCCGAGTTCCACCCGGAGCACGGCACCGCTGCGCCACAACGCGTCGAGGGCGCCGGGCACCGTCAAGCCGCTGCGCATCGTCGCGACGACGAAGAGGTCACCGGCGACGACGGCGGCGTCGAGGAGCGCGACCGAGGTCGGGTCGAGAAGATGCACGTCGTCGACGGCGCACACGAGACGCCCGTCGCTGTCACTGCGGGCGAGGGAGTGCGCAGCGCGCACCAGCGCGGCGAGATCGTCGTTGGAGACTCCTTCGGGCAGCAGATGTGCGACGGCCGCGAGCGGTACCGATTGTGCGGCGGTGCTGCCCACGACATGCGCGGTGCGCCCGCCGCTCACCTCGACCGCCCGGAGCACCTCGACCGCGAGCCGCGACTTCCCAATACCCGCCGGACCGGAGATCACCACGGCTCGCATGTCGGGTGATGCGACCGCGCTCAAGCAGTCTTCGAGCTCGCCGCGGCGGCCGGTGAGGGGCCATGGGCGCCACGTGTCGGAGATCGACCGAACCTCCGTCGGCATCACACCCCCCGGTCGTACCGCTCCCCCGCACTGTAAATGAGCATCGATGGCTCAGGAGGCCGCGGCCGCAACAGGCCTGAATGAGCCCATGAGAAGGTCGACGGTCTCGGTACTGATGACTTCGTGGGTAGCTGCGCGTGACTAGGCGGTCGCGTTCCAGGTGTCTTCGAAGACGACGC
>JBEVDP010000401.1:0-4595 GCA_040513235.1 Acidimicrobiia bacterium
GAATCTATTCTGTCGGCATGGCGGGGGATCCGACGATCGTCCTCATTCACGGGGGCGGCACGTCCGCCGGCTTCTGGGATCGGCTCGTCCCGCACCTCGACGCACCCGCGATCGCAATCGACTTGCCTGGTCGGGCGGGCAAGCCCGCCGACCCCATGACCTTCACCGTCGCCGAGGGTGTCGCGTCGATCGTGGTCGATATCGGCGCCGCCGATCCCGTGATTCTCGTCGCGCACTCGTCGGGCGGCCTCTTCGTGCCCGGTGTCGCGGCCGCGATCGCGCCGAGGGTCGTAGCCATCGTGTTGTCGGCGGCGTCAGTGCCGCCCGAGGGCGGCTGTGGGCTCGACTGCATGAAGCCGAAGCATCGCGATCGCGTCGTCGCCGGGATCGAGGCGGCCCGACGCGACGGCTGGGTGCTCACGACGCCGGGCGCGCCCGACGATCCGGAGGTGATGCGCACCGCATACGGCATCGAGATCGACGACGAGACGCTCGAGTTCGTGAACGACCCCGCCCGTGCGATCAAGGACTCGATGAACTTCTACTTCCAACCCGTGTCGTGGGCGACGGTCGGACCGGTGCCGGTGACGTACGTGAAGAACCTGCGCGACCGTGCAGTCCCTCCCGACCTGCAAGACGAGATGATGGCGCGGTTGCCCTACGGTTGCACCGTGATCGAACTCGACACCGGACACGTCCCGGCCGTGACCGACCCGGCCGAGTTCGCGGCGATCGTCAACGGGGTTGCGCGATGAGCGTGCGTCGGGAGGCGGGTATCCCGCCGAGCAGCGAGCGGGGCCCGAGCGGCCCGGCCCAAAGGGCCAGGAGCGGACAAGGATGAGCATCTACTGGGATCCGTACGACACCGAGATCGACGCGAACCCGCATCCCGTGTGGCGCCGCATGCGCGACGACGCGCCGGTGTACTTCAACGAGCAGTACGACTTCTACGCGCTCACCCGCTATCACGACATCGAGGCCGCGCACCTTGACCCGGCCACGTTCAGCTCCGCGCACGGAACCGTGCTCGAGATCATGTCGCGGGGCACGCATCTGGAGGCAAGCTCGGTCATTTTCATGGACCCGCCCGGGCACACGCAGCTGCGCGCGCTGGTCTCACGCGCATTCACGCCGCGCCGCGTCGCGCAACTGGAAGTGCGCGTGCGCGAGATCTGCGCCGACCTGTTCGCCGAGGTCGAAGGTCAGTCGTCGTTCGACTTCGTCCAAGACTTCGCGGCGCGACTTCCTTCAGAGGTGATCTCGTCGCTGCTCGGGATCCCGGAGTCCGACCGCGCGTTCGCCCGGCACTACATCGACCAGATGTTCCACATCGAACCCGGCGTCGGCATGATCAACGAGACTTCGTTCAGTGCGCAGATCGCTCTCTTCGGCTACTTGGGTGAACAGCTCGAGGAGTGCCGCAAGGTGCCCCGCGACGACATGCTCACCGCGCTCGTGGAAGCCGAGGTCACCGACGACGACGGCACGACGCGCCGGCTCACGCAGACCGAGGCAACTGCGTTCGCGAATCTGTTGATCAGTGCGGGTACCGAGACGGTCGCCCGCCTGCTCGGCAACGCGTGCGTCGTGCTCGCCGCGCACCCCGATCAACGCGCCGACCTCGCGGCCGACGCGACGCTCGTCCCCAACGCGGTCGAGGAACTGCTCCGCTACGAAGCGCCGTCACCGGTCCAGGGCCGCTGGACGACGCGCGCTGTCGAACTGCACGGCACGACGATCCCGGTCGATTCGAAGGTCCTTCTCCTCACCGGCTCCGCAGGCCGCGACGAGCGGAAGTATCCCGACGCCGATCGCTTCGACATCCGCCGCCCGATCGACCATCACGTCTCGTTCGGCTATGGGATCCACTTTTGCATCGGGGCCGCGCTCGCGCGCCTCGAAGGCCGGGTCGGGATCGAGGAAGCGCTGGCGCGCTATCCCGAGTGGGAAGTCGATCTCGACAACGCGCGCCGCCTGCACACGAGCACGGTGCGGGGCTGGCTCGAAGTCCCCGTGCTCGTGTAGCCCGCCAGGCTCAGGGTTTTTGCACGTAGCCCGAGAGCCTTCGGACGACGCTCGCCATCGTCGCCTCGTAGGTGAGGCCGCTCGTTTGGAGGATCTCCGCGGCCGCTCCACCGACGCTGCTTCCGCTGAGCAGCGACAGCAGGAAGTGCTCCGTGCCGACGTAGTTGTGGCCGAGCTTGATCGCCTCCGTCGCCGAGTTCGTGAGGGCAACCCAAGCGGTCGGCGTGAAGGCTGCGGGTGCCTGGCCGGTCCCGGGCTCGCCCCGGGCTTCGATGGCTTCGACGACGCGGGCGCGGTCGACGCCGAACTCCACCAGGATGCGCGCCGCGATCCCTTCGCCTTCGTCGTAGAGGCCGAGCAGGATGTGCTCGGGGCCGATGTGGTTGTGGCCGAGCGCGTGGGCCGCGGCGGGCGCGTGCAGCTCGACGACTCGGCGGGCGCGGGGTGTCACGCGCTCCCACATCGGCGGCATCTCGGTGCGGTTGAACCGCTTCTGCACCGCTTGCTTCGTGACGCCCAAGGCGGTGCCGATGTCGGTCCATGAGTGACCCGCGTGACGGCACCGGTCGACGAAGTGAGAGAGCATCGCGTCGGTGAGGTCGTTCATCTCCGTCGCGCTGCTCGACGCGGTCGCGAGGAGATCGAGCGGCTCGGTCGTCGGCGCGGTGGCCTCGACGCTTTCGATGAGGGTGGAGAGTGTGATCGCCATGCGTCAACCTTATGTTGACGAAGGCGGATCGTCAACCCTGAGTTGACCGGACGTAAAGGCGAGTCAAGGTCATCCGGGCAATGCGCCACGCGCCGTCGACGAGGCGGTATTCCTCGTCGTAGTGGCCGGCGCCGGTCTGGATGCGGCCGTCGGGAAACTCGAGCCGGTCGTACATGGCCCAGGTTCCGCGCGCTTGTGTTGGACCTACGACCTCGATCTCGGGCATGTGCCCGTGGTGCACAGTGGCCACGCCTTCGAGGATGCGGGCGACCCGGCGGGCGAACTGATCCCGGCCCTGCGTGAGGCCCCGGGCCCGGTCGAGTCCGATGGCTTCCATGTCGGCGGTCACGTCGATCTCGACGTCCTCGGTGAAGAGCGCGGGGAAGCGGTCCCATTGCTTCTGGTCGATGTAGCGGAAGTAGCGCGCTTTCAACATGCGCACCGCCTCGACGATCTCGAGCCGCTCGATCGGATCCACGATTGCGGGTACCTTCCTGGCCGAATCGGGAGTTCGCGATTCTGAGCCGTGATTCAGGAGTCGTCACATGGCGGATGAGTACCAGTACGCGGAGCGTATGTTCCCCGCACCCGTCGATCACGGGATCGCGCAGGCCGACCGCGCGGTGTCGAGCGTTCCGTTCGGAACCAGCTCCTACCTCGAGGGCGAGGGCGGCGCCGGAAAAGAGTGGTACGAGGGCGGCGGCGGCGCGAACGAGAAGGCGGTCGCCGAGATCGTCGTGTACCCGCCGACCCGCGGCTTGCAGACCCAGGGCGACCCGTTCGAGCCGGTCAAGATCGGGATTCTCGTCGACATGGATCTCGGGCAGTTGCTCGCCGACTGGATCGACCCGACGATCCTTGCGATCGAGGATGCACTGAACGAGGGCGCGTGGGGCCGCAGCCCGGTGTCGATCATCACGTGCGACGCGCGTGGGCTGCCGAGGGAGAACTACCGCAAGCTCATCGAGGGCTACAAGTGGCTCGTCGAGCAGGGCTGCGTCGTGATCCTCGGGCCGATGATCTCCGACAACTGCCTCACCTTGCAGCCCGTCGCGGAGGAGACCGGTGTCGCGGTGATCGGCTGGACCGGCGCGCACAAGTTCGCGAGCGACTACTGCTACACGATCGCCAACGGCGACATCCCGACCGAAGGCGTGATGTGCGCGAACTGGTTGTGGCAACAGGGCCTCCAGAAGGTCGGGATGTTCTGGGAGGTCGGATCGTCGGGCCGCGACTACGCCGACTTCTTTCGCGACGAGGCGATCCGCCTCGGCCTCACGATCACGCGGGAAGTGAAGCTCGAGCCCAACCCGCGCAACATGCTCGAGAACCTCGCCGCGATGAAGGAGATGGGCACCGAGGGCATTTACTACGGCGGTTATGGCTACGCGACCTTCCACTTCGCCGAGGCCTTCCGCGCCCTCGACTGGGACCCGCCGCGCGTGATGGGCACCGCGTTCATGTTCTATTCGAACTCGAACAGGTGGGCGGAGGGGCTCGAAGGCTGGCACGGTGTCGACCAGCTCGGCGACGACGGCACGAACCCGAACTATGAAGCGATGATCAATCGCTTCGAGAAGCGCTTCGGTCGTCGCACACGAAACGTCGTGGTCGCGCTCGCGTACGACACTGCGCGCGCCGCGATCCACGGCATCGCGAACTCGAAGATCCCGACGCCGCGGGAGGTGCGCGACGGCCTCGACCGCATCCGCTGGATGCCGGCCACCAACGGCGGCCCCTCGTGCTACATC
Source organism: Acidimicrobiia bacterium (assembly GCA_040513235.1). Lineage (GTDB taxonomy): Bacteria > Actinomycetota > Acidimicrobiia > IMCC26256 > PALSA-610 > JANNHK01. Next base: position 4,486 of record JBEVDP010000401.1, read on the forward strand.
CAGTTCGGCCCCGGCGACCACAAGGGCTACAAGGGCGACTTCCTCACGATCCGCGAACTGCGTGGCGGCCAACTCCGCTTCGACGGCTACTACCGCCCCGAATGGCCCTC
>JBEVDP010000402.1:0-15330 GCA_040513235.1 Acidimicrobiia bacterium
GAGAGCCAGAAGAACGGCGTGAAGAGATCCATGATCTTCTGGGAGATCGGACCCTTCGGGTCGAGCGAGTCCTGATCTTTGGCGGGGTCGCTGCACCCTGCGAGCACGATGCCCGCGAGGAGCACCGCGACGACGGCGGCTCCTCGTCGCCGGATACGGGAGGTGCGGTCGAACATCTGCCTCGTCGTGCTCGGTCGTAGGGTTCAGAGCGCTCGCGGGGGACTCTACAGCGGTCGAATCCGCGCATCGCAACTCTGTGATTCACCAGGTCACGAGCCGGAATTCACGCTCGCACAAGCGTGAATCTAGAGCCTCAACACAGCACGCGCGCGTCAGAGGCCGAGGCGGTCCAACGAGTGGGCGCGGCACCGTGCGGACGCAGCGGAGCCCCGATCGCCGAAGGCCGCACGGCGCGTAGCGGAGGGAGCCATGTTCGACAGCGCCGCGCCCATCTGATCACAGCCCGAGGCGGTCCAATGAGTGGGCGCGGCGCTGCCAATCGGGCTCGACACGGACCCTGGTCTCGAGATGGACACGAACTCCTAGGAGCGCTTCGAGCTCGCGCCGCGCGTCCGTGCCGGCCCGTTTCAATACCGAGCCCCCTTTGCCGATCACGATGCCCTTCTGCGAGTCGCGCTCGACGCGGATGATCACGGTGAGCGCGAGCAGTGGCCCATCCGCGGTTTCCCGCTCTTCAAGCGCCTCGGTCGTCACCGCGATCGAGTGCGGCAGTTCGTCGCGGGCGACCGCGAGCAGCTTCTCGCGGACGAGCTCGGCCGCGAGGAACGACTCGGGTTGATCACTCACCATGCCGTCGGGGTAGTAGTGCGGGCCCTCGGGCAGCCGCGCGACCAACTCGTCGAGCAACGCGTCCACGCCGTCGCCCGTGCGGGCCGACAGCGGAACGAACGCGGCGAAATCGCCGAGTTCGGCTGCTGACGCGAGGCGTTCGGCGATGGTCGCCGGCGTCGCGCGGTCGGTCTTGTTCGCGACGAGCACCGCGGGCGTCCCTGCGCGCGCAACGAGGTCGGCGATGAACCGGTCGCCGGGTCCGATCGCCGCGGACGCGTCGACCAAGAAGCAGATCGCATCGACCTCGGCCAGCGTCGACACCGCGCGATCGTTGGCACGCTCCCCGAGCAAGGTCTTGGGCTTGTGCACGCCCGGCGTGTCGAGCAGCACGAGTTGCTCGGTTGTCGTTGTGCGGACGCCGCGGATCTGCGTGCGCGTGGTCTGCGGGCGGTCGGAGACGATCGAGACCTTGCGGCCGACGATCTGGTTGACGAGCGTCGACTTGCCGACGTTGGGCCGGCCGACGAGAGACACGAAACCCGAGCGGAAGGTGGGTTCCATCACTCTGCGATGCGCTCGGCCGGTGCGACCTCGCCCTCGGCCGCGACCGCTTCGACCGGCAGGGGCCGTATGAGCACCGAAACGATGCGGCGGCCCTGCACGCGTTCGGCGCAGAACTCGAGGCCGTGCTCGCGGACGCACTCGTTCTCGATCGGCACGTGACCGAGCGCGTTGAAGACGAGCCCACCCACGGTGTCCCACTCGTCCTGCGGTAGGTCGGCGTCGAGCAACTCGTTCACTTCGTCGATCGGGGTGCGTCCCGGAACCCGCAACGTGCCATCGGACAGCCGCTCCACTTGGGGTTCCTCGACGTCGTACTCGTCGGTGATTTCACCGACGATCTCTTCGAGCAGGTCTTCCATCGTCACCAGCCCGGCCGTGCCGCCGTACTCGTCGACGACGATCGCCATGTGGAACTTCTCGGTCTGCATCTCGCGCAGGAGCTCCGCAACGCGCTTCGACTCGGGAACGTAGTGGGCGGCGCGCAAACTCCGGCGCACCGGCTCGCTCCCCTCGCCGGCCGTGCTGCGCGCGACGAGGTCCTTCAAGAAGACGAGGCCGACAATGTTGTCGTGCGAATCGTCGAACGCAGGCAGGCGCGACTTGCCCGCGCTGATCGCGAGGCCGATGCCCTCGTCGACCGTCGCGTCGGCTTCAACTGCAATCATGTCCGGTCGGGGCAACATGACCTCGCGCACGACGGTGTCACCGAACTCGAAGATCGAGTGGATGAGCTCGCGTTCCTCGGTTTCGATTGCCGCTTCCGAAGCGGCGACGTCCGCCATCTGGCGGATCTCTTCCTCGGTGACGAACGGGCCTTTCTTCAGGCCCTTCCCGGGAAGGATCGTATTCACGAGACCGAGCATCCCGCGCACGATCCACCGGATCGGCGGAAACTCGGTGAGGAATACGAGTACCGCCGACGTGCGCAACGCCGCGGTGTCGGTGTGCTGCACCGCCCATGTCTTCGGCGCAGCTTCCGCGAAAACGAAGAACACTGCCACGTTCAACACGAGGCTCAGGAGGACCACCCACCAGCCGGAACCGCCGAACAAGATGCCGAGCAAGTACGACGTGATGAGCTGCGCGGCGAGCGCGACCAACGTGACCGCGTTGACCGTGCGCTCCGGACGTTCGAGCAGGCGAGCCAAGCGTCCGGCGCGCTTGTCGCCCTGGTCTTGCAGCGCGAGCGCCTTCACGCGGCTCATGCGCAAGAACGCCGTCTCGGCCGCGGCCAACAAGATGGCGAGGAAGAAGAGGACGACGATGGCGATGATCGCCGCGAGCTCGGCGCTCACGACATCGCCCTGTGCATCGGCCCAAATCTATCGGGGTCGCTTGTATCGGTATCTGGGGGCGCCGACATCGGCTCGTTACTTTCCGCTCAGGGGGCCGCTCGGGCCCCGGTTCGGGTGGCGCAAGATACTTGCGCCACTCTTCCTCACCTCAGCTCTTCCCTTCGAGGTCACGGAATCGTTCGAGCAGCTCTTGCTCCCGGCGACGCATCACTGCTGCGTCGTCGGCTTCGCCATGGTCGTAGTCCAGCAAGTGCAGCACACCGTGGACCACGAGAAGCGCGAGCTCGTCGTCGACGGGGGTGCTTCGCGCGCCGGCCTGACGCGAGGCGACGGTCGGGCAGACCACAACGTCGCCGAGCAGCGTCGGTGGGTCGCCGGGGTCGGTGGGCGCGCCCGGGCCGCGGCCGCCTTGATCGGGCTGGCGGCCGCCGGGTGGAACCTCGTCGTCCATTGGGAATGCGAGGACATCCGTCGGGCCTTCGGAACCGAGAAAGCGTTCGTTCAGCTCGGCGATCGTCGCCTCGTCGACGAACAGGAGGGACATCTCGGGGCTCGCGCCGAACCGTTCGACGACGCGCTCTTGTTCGAGGACCATGCGCGCGAGCCGAACCCAACGCGGGACGTCGATCGCGACGTCGCGCTGCTCGTCGGCGCCGAACACAGTCGGGGCGTGCATGCCGTCAACCCTCGTGACGTTCGTACGCGTCGACGATGTCTTGGACGATGCGGTGGCGCACGACGTCGGGCGAACCGAGCTGCACGAACACGAGGTCGTCGATTCCTTCGAGGACGTCACGCACTTGCAACAAGCCCGATCGGTGCTTGCCCTCCGGCAGGTCGATCTGGGTGACGTCGCCGGTGACGACCGCGCGGGAGCCGAAGCCGAGACGGGTCAGGAACATCTTCATCTGCTCGGGTGTCGTGTTCTGCGCTTCGTCCAGAATGATGAACGAGTCGTTGAGCGTGCGGCCGCGCATGTACGCGAGCGGCGCGACCTCGATCGTGCCCCGCTCCATCAGCCGCGCCACGCTCTCGGGCTCGAGCATGTCGTACAGCGCGTCGTACAGCGGCCGCAGATACGGATCGACCTTCGCGAGCATGTCACCGGGCAGGAACCCGAGCCGCTCACCAGCCTCGACCGCGGGCCGGGTGAGGATGATGCGGTTCACGGCTTTGGCCTGGAGCGCCTGTACCGCGAGCGCGACGGCCAGATAGCTCTTGCCGGTGCCGGCCGGGCCGACCACGAACGTGACGGTGTTGTCGCGTACTGCGTCGACGTAGCGCTTCTGCCCGGCCGTCTTCGGACGCACCGTCTTGCGCCCGCGCACGACTTCGGTGGTGAGGACCTCGCTCGGGCGCTGGTCGTCCTTCAACATCGCGATCGAGCGCCCGAGGCCTTCCCGGTCGAGTTCGTGGCCCTGTTCGAGCAGCACGACCAGCTCCTCGAAGAGGCGCGCGACGCGCTCGGTGTCGGGACCCTCGCCGGTGACCGTGATCTCGTTACCGCGCACGAGGATCTGGACGGGGAACGCAGCCTCGACGAGGCGCAGCAGTTCGTCACGCTGGCCAAGGAGGCCCACCATGAGGTGGTTGCCCGGGACCAGGATCTTGACCGAAGTGGACGTATCCGACGCTGCCAACCTGAGCGCAGGGTAGCGCGAACCGCTGGTGGTTCGGCCGGTTCCTACGCGCCGGCGCGCAAGCCGAGTTGTTCGAGCCGAGCGCCGAGCTCGTCGATCTTGCGGCCCATGACCGATGCCAGGACCCGGAGGTCGGAGCGGCGGATGGTGAGCATGCGGCCGTTGAAGTCTTGGCGCTCGAGCTGGATCGACGTCGCGAAACGGGAAACGATCTGAGCGTCGGGATCTTCGAGTTCGTGCAGCCGCACGAGGTCGATCGTGAAGCCGGAATCGAGGCTCATCGAACCGCCGTTCTCGACGAGGCTGATCTCCCCCTCGAGTTCGCGCGGCAACAACTGATCCGAGGGAACCTCGTAGATCTCGGCCAACCGGAGGAGCCGCGGCACCGAGATGGCGCGTTCACCGCGCTCATAAGCGCCGAGAACGGACGCCTTGAACTCCAGATTGGAACGGGCTTCGACGTCGTGAAGGGACAAGCCCTTCTGGCGGCGGATCGCCCGTAACCGTTCCCCAACCCTTGCTCCGGTCGTCGCCACCCCTCAGCCCCCTCGACCCCAATGGCGCAATAGATGTCGGGCGCCGAGTCCCCAGCGGACGCTCCGAGTGCGCACCCTCGGTGCACACGCGGCATGGTAACAGCACGCTCCGTGAAAGTCATGTGCCGCGGTGAAAGCAACACCGGGCACCTTGGGCACTCCTGGCAACTGATCCCCCTTGTCACACAATGGGACGAAGGGCACCCTGTAGGAGGACGGCGGCCGCGGCCACTGGGGCCGTCTCGGCCCGCAGGACGTGGGGACTGAGGGCCAGGCGAGCGACGCCAGTACCCAGACCAGCCTGTTCGTCCGGCGCGAAACCACCTTCGGGACCGACGAGCACTGTCCAGCCACCGGGCCCGGGGGGTTCGAGCGCCGCGGCCATGACGCCGTCGCGATCGGCCAGCACGAGGCCTCGGCGCCCAGAGAAATCGCGCAATTCGACCACGGGCCGCACTTCGGGGAGGTGGGCGCGGCGGCACTGAGCCGCGGCCTCCCGGACGATCGTCGCCAACCGCGTATGGGCGGCCGCGGCGCGGTCCGCGTCCCACCGGACGACACTGCGGGCGGCTCGGAACGGCTCGATGCGAGCGACACCCAACTCCGTGAGCTTGGCCACGATCGAGTCGAGCGCCTTGGTGAGCGCGATGCCGACGCCGACCGCCGGAACGAGTCCGGGCTCGACGCGCACCGGGCCCGTCGCCGCGAGCACGACCTCGCCGCGCCCCACGGACTGCACCTCGTAGCGCCGCCACACGCCCACGCCGTCGGCGGCGGTCATCGCCTCGCCCGCGCGGACCCGCCGAACTCGTTGTAGATGGTGGCCGTCGGGACCGGTGATCGTGCACTCGTCGGTGAGCGCGTCGACGAACACGTGCGCAGTCGCGTCCTCGGCTGCGCACCAGCCGCTCGTGCCGCTGGCCTCGCTCGGGCCCACTATTGAAACGCCGAGCGGATCCGCGAGAACAACCCCTCGCGGGGCGGCTTCACTTCCTCGCCGCGCAGCTCGGCGAACTGCGCGAGCAACTCGCCTTCCTCAGCCGTGAGGTTCCGGGGCACTTCGACCACAACCTCGCAGATGAGATCGCCGCGCCGGCCCGACCGCAACGACGGTGCGCCCAACCCGCGCAAGCGGAGCTGGGTTCCGTACTGCGTACCCGTGGCGATGTCGAGATCCTGCTCTCCGTCGAGGGTGTCGATCGTCACGTGGGTGCCGAGCGCGGCCTGCACGATCGAAACGGGCAGGCGACGGTAGAGGTCGTCACCGTGCCGCTCGAACACGGGGTCGGGCGCGACGCGTACGGACACGTAGAGGTCGCCTGCTTCGCCGCCGCGCGGCGCCGCCGGACCGCGCCCGGCGAGGCGCAGTCGCTGCCCGTCGTCGATCCCGGCGGGCACCTCGACGTCGAGAGAGCGCTGGCCCGCGACGCGACCCGCGCCTCGGCAGTGTTCGCACGGCGATGGCAGCACTTCGCCCGTTCCCTCGCAGGTCTGACAGGGTGCGGCCGTCACGAGCTGGCCGAGTACCGACCGGCGGACCTGACGCACTTCGCCGCTCCCACCGCACGTCGCGCACGGGGCCGGACGCGTGCCGGGCGCCGCACCACTGCCACCGCACGGCTCGCACTCGACCGGCATACGCGGCTCGACGGTCTTGCGCACTCCGAACACGACGTCGGCCAACGTGAGGTCGAGCACGATCTCGGCGTCGGGTCCTCGGGGCGGGCCCGAGTTGCGGTGGCTCCGACCGAACGGATCGGTCCCGCCGCCGAAGAACGCGTCGAAGAGGTCATTGAGCCCGAACGCGCCGCCGCCGAAGTCGGTCGCGCCCGCACGCGCGTCGTCGGTACCGAACGTGTCGTACCGCCGCCGGCGTTCGGGCTCGCGCAGCGTCTCGTACGCGCGCTGCACTTCCTTGAACCGTTCCTCGGCGCTCTCATCGTTCTGGTTCGCGTCCGGATGATGCTCGCGAGCCAAGCGCCGGTACGCCTTCTTGATGTCGTCCTCGGTCGCGCTGCGGGGCACCCCGAGCACCTCGTAATAGTCGCGTTGGGTCATGCTTGTCCGCTCATGGCGAGAGCTGCCGGCCGAGTTGTTGCGAGATCGCCGTCACCGCGGCCTGGGCCTTGCGGTAGTCCATGCGGGTCGGCCCGAGCACACCGACCGTGCCGATCGGTTCGCCCTCGACGAGATACGGCGCGAGCACGATCGAGCATTCCTGCAAGTCGGCGCGCGCGTTCTCCGAGCCGATGCGCACCGTGAGCCCGGGGCCGAGCAGTTCGCGCAGCAGCGACGCCATGACCACGTGCTGCTCGAGCAACTCGATCAGGTGCGAGACGGTCGTGCCGGTGAACGCCTCCTGCTCGGCCGCGAGGTGGCTCGCCCCGCCGACGTAGAGCGGCTCGCCATGACTCGGATCGCGCCGAGCCTGCAGCGCGTCCCAGGACTGGCGCACCAGCGCGGCCGCGGCATCTTCGGGCCCGGTCGGGACGTCGCGCAGCTCCGCCAGGCGCTTTCCGTCGAGAAGCTCGGCGAGGCGAGCGCTCGCGATCGCGACGTCCTGTTCGGAGGCGTCCGCGGCCAGCGCGACGGCCTGCTTCTCGACCGAGCCGTTCGACAAGATGACAACGGCGAGCAGTACCCGCGGCTGGAGCCGGACGAGTTGCGCGCCCCGCACGACAACCGCTTCGGTCTGCGGCCCGACGACCACTGCCGCGTGCGCGCTGACCCGTGCCAACAGATGACTCGTCTGGAGCAAGAGCTCGTCCATCGCCATCGTCGCCGAGGTGAAGAACTCCGCGATGCGGCGGCGCTCCGTCGCCGCGAGCAAGGTCGCTCCCGCGAGGTGGTCGACGTAGTAGCGGTAGCCGCGGTCAGTGGGCACCCGCCCCGCGGAGGTGTGCGGCTGGGCGATGAAGCCCTCGCGTTCGAGCGTGGCCATGTCGTTGCGGACAGTCGCGGCGCTGACACTGAGATCGGCGGTTCGGGTGACCGTGGCCGACCCGACCGGCACGGCGCTCGCGACGTACTGCTCGACGATCGCCCGCAGGATCGCGGCCTTCCGCTCGTCCAGTGCCTCCACGGACCCCTCCATTGGCACTCAAGCCTATCGAGTGCCAGCGACCTGGGTGTCCTGTCTGTCCGCTCTCGGCCCTCACTTCCATTGGGTCGACTTCGCCTGCGCCTCCCATGCGGTCGGCTCCGCCTGCGTCCTACTGCTCGGCGGGACACCCGCCTCCCGACGCGTGCTCATGCGCAGCGAGCGCGCGTGCGGTTACTTCGTTGGCCAGCAGCCGGCCTGAGCGAGTGAGCACGACGCGTTCGCCGACGAACGCGCACAGCCCGTCGGCGGCGAGTTCGGCGAGGACGTGCTCGCTGCCTGGCAACGGGACCGCGCCGCCGCGCGTACGAAGCGCGAGCGTGAACGCCTCCGCGGCGCGCTCGGCACCGAGCAAGAGCTCCGACCCGGCCTCCGGCGACGACTTCGCGGTGATCCGTTCGATGTAGCGATCGGGCGTGCGCACGTTCCACCAACGCCGCCCGCCCGTATGGCCGTGCGCGGCGCATCCGATCGCGAGGTACTCACCCTGATCCCAGTACACGTTGTTGTGGCGGCAGGCTCCGCCCGGACGGGCCCAGTTGGAGATCTCGTACCACTCGAGTCCGGCCGCGGTGAGAAGGTCGTCGGCGAGCGCGTACTTCTCCGCCTGGTCGTCGTCGTCAGGCCCGGGCGCGGCGCCCGCCGCGACCCTGTGGCCGAGCGGCGTTCCCGCTTCGACCGTGAGCGCGTAGGCGCTGACATGTTCGACTTCGAGCGCGAGCGCACCCGTGAGCGTGCGCTCCCAGTCTTCGATCGACTCCCCCGGCGTGCCGTAGATCACGTCGACGTTGACGCGGTCGATGCCCGCAGACTTCGCGCCTTCGACGGCGCCCGCCACGTTCGCGGGATTGTGGGTGCGGCCGAGATCGCGCAGCACGTGCGGCGCGAGCGACTGGACGCCGAGCGAGACGCGATTCACGCCGGCGGCGTAGTAGGTGGCGAATTTCTCGCTATCGACGCTGTCAGGGTTGCACTCGACGGTGACTTCCGCGTCCGGTGTGCGTTCGATCGCGTCGAGGATGCGCGCGAGCGCGTGAGCTGGGATCAACGACGGCGTTCCGCCGCCGAAGAACACGCTCGTCGCCGACGGGTATCCCTCGGCCCGGCGCGCGTGCAGATCGATGACACACGCGTCGACATACGCGTCGATCAAGTGGGCGCGGTCGGTCCAGGTCGCGAAGTCGCAGTAGTCGCAGCGCGCTGCGCAGAACGGGATGTGTACGTACACGCCGAATGGCGCGGGATTCCTCACCCCGTCAGGCTAGGGCGCCGGCTGCATATGGCTCTTGCTCGCTCTGCTCGACGCCGCCGGCTTGCTCGACGGTCAGCGCGAACGCGTTGACCGGCCCGTCGATCATGAAGCTCGAACCAGCCGGGTCAGGACCCAACACGCCGGCCGAGATCAGACGCGGCTCGGTCTCGTCGCCGACGACGGCCCACAGCTGGTACGCCTGGTCCTCCTGCAGTGGTGCGAGCGCGTCGTTCACGAGATAGCCGGTGCCATCGGGGAGCACGACGACCCGCGCCATGACGTCGTCGCCCGACGTGAGCGCGGCCTCGCGGGCACCATCCATCTCCATCGCCCGATCGAACTCCGCGGCAATGTTCTGACTCGACGGATCCTGTGCGTCGTCGAGGTCGTCGTTCAGCGCGACGACCTGCACGGCGAGCACGAGCGCGACGACTGCCGCCGCCGCGGCCACGGCCGACGCGATCCACGTCGCCGGCGACCGGCGTGACGCGCGTCGTTGCGCGAGTTCGTCGACGGGCGCGACGCCGGGGTCGGCGCTGACCTCGGCCGCGATGCGCGTCCACAGATCGCCGGACGCCGGGTCGTCGTCCAGCGGTGCAGCGGCCAGGACGGCGGTGGTCTCGCGCAGGTCGTCGACCTCGGCCCGCGCGCGTGGGTTGCGGGTGAGGTAGTCGTCGATGCGAGCGCGCTCGTCGGGTTCGAGAGCGTCGAGTACGTACGCGCCGAGCAGCGCGTCGAGCTCGGGGTCGTGTTCGGTTGACGCGCTCATTGTGTTCGCTCGCTCATTCGTGCACTCCCGCCTCGATCAGGGCCGCCCGCAAGCGGAGCAGGCCCGACCGGATCCGGCTCTTCACGGTGCCCTCGGGCTGCTCGAGCAACACCGCCACTTCCTTGTACGTATGGCCTCCGAAGTAAGCAAGTTCGATGGCGGCCCGCTCGCCGTCGGACAGCGTCATCAACGCCTCGCGCACGGCCGCGCTTTCCGTCAGCGCCAGCACCTCGCGCTCGAGATCCTCGCCGCCGCGGCGCGGATCGCGCCGAGCATCGCGCTCCTCGCGGGCGCGACGCGAGGTCTCGGAGCGCAGCAGGTCGACCGACCGGCCGTGGACCTGGGCGAGCAGGAACGATCGCAGCGATCCGCGCACGGGGTCGTACCGGTCGGGCTGGCGCCAGGTACGGACGAAGACCTCCTGCACCACTTCCTCGGCCAGCACTCGGTCGCCGAGCACCCGCCGCGCCAGCGCGAGGCTCGTCCCACCGTGGCGGCGGTACAGCTCGGCGAGCGCGGCTTCGTCGCGCTGGACGATCGCGGCGGCCAAGGTGGCGTCGTCGGCCTCCTGGCGAGCGCGCTCCGAACGGAGGGGACCGGTTCTCACGATCCCTCTACGGAGCGGCCCGCGGGCCCGGATGACATCTGGCTACGTTCGCGCAATCCATGGACCACGTTGCGAACCTCCGCCAGCTGGTGGCCGACGCCGCGCCCGAAGGTAAGTATCCCCCCGACTGGGGCCGGAAACTCGCCGCCGCCGGCTACGTGGCGCCGCACTGGCCCCGCCCCTGGGGCCTCGATGCGTCTCCCACCGAGCAACTCGCCGTCGACGAGGTGATGCGGGAGCTGCAGGTCCCGCGCCCGCAGAACCCGATCGGGATCGGCTGGGCCGGCCCGACCCTGCTTGTCGCCGGCACCGAGGAACAGCAGGAGGCGCTGTTGCCCGGCATCCTCGACGGCTCCGAGCTGTGGTGCCAGTTGTTCAGCGAGCCCGGCGCGGGGAGCGACCTCGCGTCGTTGCAGACGCGAGCCGTGCGCGACGGCGACGAGTACGTCGTCAACGGCCAGAAAGTCTGGACGACGCTGGCCCACGTCGCGCGCTTCGGCATCCTGTTGGCCCGCACGGACCCCGACGCCGAGGCACATCGTGGGATCACCTACTTCGTGCTCGACATGCAGTCGCAGGGGATCGAGGTGCGCCCGCTCGTGCAGATGACGGGCACCCACGAGTTCAACGAAGTGTTCTTCACCGACGTGCGCATTCCCGCCGCAAACGTCGTCGGCGACGAGAACGACGGCTGGCGGCTCGCCAAAGTGACGCTCGGCAACGAGCGCGTATCGCTCTCGGGCGAGGGCGCGCTCTGGGGGCGCGGCCCTACTGCGCAAGACGTGATCGCGCTCGTGCGCGAACGCGGTGGCACTGCCGATGCCGTATTGCGTCAGCGACTCGCGGCGCTCTATTGCGAAGCCGAAGTGCTGCGCTTGATCCGCCTGCGGACACTGTCGGCGCGCGTGCGCGGTCTCGAGCCCGGGCCGGAGGCCTCCGTGCGCAAGGCGCTCGCCGACGAGCACGGCCAGCATGTGATGGAGGCGGCCAAGGAACTGGCCGGAACGCACGGCATGCTCTCCGACCGTGGTCCCTACGGCGAAGCCGATGCGACCGGGTGGAACTACGGGTATCTCTACGCGCGTGCGTTGACGATCGGCGGCGGTACGAGCGAGGTGCAGCGCAACATCCTCGGCGAGAAGGTGCTCGGCCTCCCCCGCGATCCCGAGTGAACATCTCACCCGCACTGCGCAACTGGTTGACGCGCACCCACGACACCGCGCCCGGCGAGCCGGCCCCTGGCAACCGCTTGTCGGAGCTGGCCGGTCCACTGCGGCCCGCGTTCGCGGTCGTCGACGGCTGCTCGGTCGCGCATCATCCTTCGGGACCGGCGTTCGCCGCGTTGGTGGGCGACAAGGTGTTGCTTCCGGCCGCGGCCGTCACCGCGGTGCTCGCGGCCGAACCCGTCGACGACCTGGCGGGTTGGGTGGCCGTCGACGCCGCGCCCGCCGACGTGACCTTCGCACGCGGCGCGGATGCGCTGCGGCACGCGTTGGCCCGCGCGTACGACTTCAGTTCACTAATTCGGTGATCCCGCAATGTGGCCAGTGCTCGTGGCCGCCGAGCAGGTCGTCGACGATCCCGCCGTGCGTGACCGCGATGATCGTCGCCTCGGGAAAGCGCGCACACATGTCATCGACGAACGACGCGAGCCGCGGCGCGGCCGACGGCGAACGCGGCCACCGGGCGAGGAACTCGTCGAACGACTCGCCCTCGACATCGCCCCAGTTCGTTTTCTCCCGGAGCCGAGCGTCGACGACGACGTCGAGCGCGAGCGCGGTCGCGATGTGATCTGCCGTCTCGCGGGCGCGGCGGAGCGGGCTCGTATAGAGCGCGTACGCGTCGCGTTCAGCGATCGTCGCCGCGACCGCGACCGCGAGCGCGTGCCCGTCGGTCGACAGCCCCGCATCACCGGCGCTGCCGTCCGTCATCGCATGCCGCACGAACACGATCGTCGTCACGGCACCATCGTGTCTCAGCCGGCTCGTACAGTCGCCCCAGCCGCGTGAGGCGGGCTGACGCGTCTCCTCAACCTTGTTCTGCGAGGCGAAGGAGACGACAATGAGCGTCGATGAGCGCGCCCGGCACCAACTGGTCCGCAAACTGGAATCAGTGCTTGGCTCCGACGAGGCGTTGACGCTGATGGAGCACCTGCCACCGGGGGGCTACACCGCACTCGCGACACGGCAAGACCTCGAAGCTGTCGAGCATCGACTGCTTGCAAAGATCAGCCAGGAGACGCGGACCATCGTGTTCGCGCTCGTCGCTGTCGTCGTCAGTATTTCGAGCGTCGCGCTCTTCCGCTGACGCGGGGCTATTCCTCCAGGCGCAGAGCGGCGACGAACGCTTCCTGCGGAACCTCGACGCGGCCGATCTGCTTCATGCGCTTCTTGCCTTCCTTTTGGCGCTCGAGCAGCTTGCGCTTGCGGGAGATGTCGCCGCCGTAACACTTTGCGAGCACGTCCTTGCGCTTCGCCTTCACGGTCTCGCGCGCCACGATTCGGCCCGATACCGACGCCTGGATCGGGACGTCGAAGAGTTGGCGCGGGATCAACTCGCGCAGCTTCTGGGTCATCTTGCGGCCGTAGTCGTAGGCCTTGTCGCGGTGCACGATTGCCGAGAACGCGTCGACGGGTACCGCGTTGAGCAGTACGTCGACCTTGGCGAGATTCGATGCGCGATAGCCCGCGGGCTCATAGTCGAGACTCGCGTAACCGCGCGTGCGCGACTTCATCTGATCGAAGAAGTCGAGCACGATTTCCGCGAGCGGGAGCATGTAGATGAGCTCGACCCGGTCCTCGGAGAGATACTCCATCTTGTCCATCTCGCCCCGGCGCTGCTGCGCGAGTTCCATCAGCGTGCCGACGTACTCCGTGGGCGTGAGGATCGTGACTCTCACGTACGGCTCGTCGATCGTCTCGACCGTGTTCGGTGTCGGCATCGCCGAAGGGTTGTCGACGATCTCGGTACCGCCATCGATCAGGTGCGCGATGTATTCGACGTTGGGAGCCGTCGCGACGAGCGCGAGGTTGTATTCACGTTCGAGGCGCTCGCGGATGATCTCCATGTGCAGGAGGCCGAGGAACCCGCACCGGAACCCGAAGCCGAGCGCGCCCGAGGTTTCCGGCTCGAAGGTGAACGAGGAGTCGTTGATGCGCAGCTTGTGCAACGCTTCCCGGAGGTCGGCGTACTCGTCGCCGTCGACGGGATACAGACCGCAGAACACCATCGGCTTCGGGTCGCGGTATCCGGCCAGCGACTCGCCGCGTGTGCGCGCATCCGTGACTGTCTCGCCGACCTTGGCCTCGCCGACGTCCTTGATGCCCGCGATCAGATAGCCGACTTCGCCCGGTCCGAGTGCGGCGACAGGAGTGGGGACGGGCAGACGCACGCCGATCTCCTCCGCATCGTGGTCTTGACCCGCGTTGAGATAGCGCAGGCGCGCACCGCTGCGTAGCTCACCGTTGAACACGCGCACCGACGAGATCACGCCGCGGTACGGGTCGTAGTACGAGTCGAACATCAGCGCCTGGAGCGGCGCGTCGGCCGCGCCCTTCGGCGCCGGGATCCGTTCGATCACAGCATCGAGCAACTCGGTAATGCCCGCGCCGGTCTTCGCCGAGATGTGCAGGATCTCGCCGGCCGGGATGCCGAGCACGCGCTCGATCTCGCCGGCCCGCTTCTCGGGCTCCGCGGCGGGCAGGTCGATCTTGTTGAGGGCGGCGACGATCGTGAGGTCGTGCTCGAGGGCCTGGTAGCAGTTCGCCAGCGTCTGGGCCTCGATGCCCTGCGACGCGTCGACGAGCAGGATCACGCCTTCGCACGCGGCGAGGCTGCGGCTGACTTCGTAGCCGAAGTCGACGTGGCCGGGCGTGTCGATCAGGTTGACGACGTAGCCGTTCCACTCCAGCCGGACGTTCTGGGCCTTGATCGTGATGCCCCGCTCCCGCTCCAGGTCCATGGAGTCCAGAAACTGGGCCCGCATGTCGCGCGGGTCGACCGCGCCGGTCAGCTCGAGAAGCCGGTCAGCGAGGGTCGACTTGCCGTGGTCGATGTGGGCGATGATCGACAGGCAGCGAATACGGTCGAGCGGGGTGGGCAAGGGCTCCATTCTGGCCGGTCGCCACCGGTCGTCCGGAACGTCCCACCGAACTGGCGTCGATTTGGAACGCCCAAGGGTTGTTTTTGACGCCACCTCGCTGAGGGCGGCCGTTGGCGGGCTGCTTTGCTAGCCTCTCCGGGTTCTCGAAGAAGGCGTGAGATGGCGAACATCAAGAGTCAAAAGAAGCGCAACCGGCAGAACGAGACCCGACGCCTGCGCAACAAGGGCGTCCGCTCGGAGCTGAAGACGCGCGTCAAGGCCGCTCAGGACGGCGTCGCGACCGGCGGCGAGGACGTCGACGCGCAGGTACGAGCTGCCCAGAAGCGGCTCGACAAGGCCGGTTCCAAGGGCATCATCCACAAGAACCAGGCTGCTCGCCGCACGTCGCGCTTGATGAAGCGCGCGGCGAAGCAGCCCGCCTAGTTCTTCAACGCCGTCGGGCCCGGCCGGCGGGCTGGTGCCGGCGGGTGAGCGCCGCCAAGCGCGCCACGAGGATCTCGATCACGGTGCGCTCATCGAGGCCGCGGTGACCGCGCAGGTCGAGCTCCGCGTCGGCCAGCAGCCGCATCGCTTCGCGCAGGCCGTCGGTGCCGAGCCGTTTCGACGCCTCGAGCGGGAACCGCGCTCCACCTGCGCTGCGCATGCCCAACGCTTCCGCCGCCTGCTCCTTCGT
>JBEVDP010000403.1:0-2706 GCA_040513235.1 Acidimicrobiia bacterium
AGGCACACGGCGAGGTGCTGTCCGTCGCGTACGCGGGTCCTGGTCAGCATCAGGACGCGGGCGCCAAGATGACGCACGCCGCGCCCGAGACCACCTCGATCATCGACTCGAAGTCGATCTCCAAGGACGGCGGCCGCACCACCTACCGCGGCCTCGTGCGGGTCGAGGAAGGCGCGTACGGCGTCAAGAGTCACGTGCGTTGCGACGCGCTGATCCTCGACGAGGAGTCGCGCTCCGACACGTATCCCTACATGGAGATCGGGGAGAAGGACGCTCGCATCGGCCACGAGGCGACGGTGTCGAAGGTCGGCGAAGACCAACTCTTCTACCTCCAGAGCCGCGGCCTCACCGAGCAGCAGGCCACCGCGATGATCGTGAACGGCTTCATCGAGCCGATCACCAAGACGCTCCCGATGGAGTACGCGGTCGAACTCTCACGGCTCATCGAGCTGAACATGGAAGGCGCGGTCGGGTAAGAGATGGCCGAAACCGCGTTCACTGTTGACGCGGCGCGCTCACTCGGTGGTCCGGATTGGTTGGTGGCGCGGCGCGTTGCCGCGTCCGAGCGGCTGCGCACGCTCGAGTGGCCGTCGCCGACCGAGGAGATCTGGCGTTATAGCCGTATCGACGACTTCGATCCCGCGCGCTACCGGCCCGTCCCGGCCGAAGAGCTGAACGAACCCGGCGACGAGCGAGCGCCTGGCGGCGGCCCGTGGGCCGCGGAAGCCGGCGTCCGGGCGGCCATGATCGTCGTGCGCGACGGCCGGGTGGTGCGCCACGAGATCGATCCCGAGCTCGAAGCCAAGGGTCTGCGTGTCTGCGACATCGCGATGTGCGACGACGAACTCGTGCAGCGCATGCTCGGTTCGGTGGCGTCGGAGACCGAAGACACGTTCACCGTCATGCACGACGCGTTCCTCGCCGGCGGCGCGTTCATCTACGTGCCCGACGGTGTTGTCGTGGAGCAGCCGATCGTCGTGCTCCACTGGTCGGAAGGCACCGGCGTTGCATCGTTCCCGCACACGCTCGTCGTGATGGGCGAACGCGCCGAAGCCACCGTGCTCGACCGCTTCGGATCGCCCGAGACCGAGCACTTCTCGAACGCGGTCACCGAACTCGTCGTCGGGGATGCCGCGCACCTGCGCTATCTCTCGCTCCAGGAACACGGCGCTCGCACGTGGCACCTCGGCTTCCAGCGTGCCCATGTCGGCCGCGATGCGACGTTACGTACCTCCGCGGTCGCGCTCGGCGGCGAATACGCGCGCTTGCGGAGCGAGGCGCGGCTGATCGGGCAAGCGGCCGAGAGCGATCAGCTCGCCGTCTACTTCGGCGACAACGAGCAGATGCTCGACTTCCGGACACTCCAAGACCACGACGCGCCGTGGACGAACAGCAACCTGCTGTTCAAGGGCGCGGTCGAAGACGAAGCGCGGTCGGTCTACTCCGGCCTCGTGCGACTCCGGAAGTCGGCGCAGAAGTCGGTTGCGCACCAGACCAACCGCAACCTCGTACTCACCGAAGGCGCGGGCGCGGAATCGATTCCGAACCTCGAGATCGAAGCCAACGACGTGCGCTGTTCGCATGCGTCGACGGTCGGCCCGATCGACGACGACCAGCTTTACTACCTCGAATCGCGCGGCATCCCGCCCGCGGAAGCCGAGCGACTGATCGTGCTCGGGTTCTTCGACGACGTCTTTGCCCGCCTCCCGGTCAGTGCCCTCACTCAGCGGCTGCGGGGCACGGTCATCGACAAGCTCGAGCACCGGCGGGTGCGCCGGTAATGGGCGACACGTTCCGCGTCGCGTCGGTTTCGGATCTCGCACCAGGTACGTCCCGACGTGTCGACGTCGACGGCCATCGCATCGCGCTCGTGCGCATCGGCGACGACTTCTACGCGCTCGGCGACGAATGCTCGCACGCCGACTACTCACTCTCCGAAGGTGACGTGTGGGAAGACGAGTGCGAGATCGAGTGCCCCAAGCACGGTTCGACGTTTTCGTTGAAGACGGGTGAGCCGCAGACGCTCCCCGCGACGCGCCCGGTTCCCGTATACGAAGTGGTCATCGAAGGCGACGACGTGAACGTGGTGCTGCCGTGAGCACCTTGAGGGTGAGTGACCTGCACGTCGAGGTCGCGGGTGTCGAAATCCTGCGCGGGGTCGACCTGGAAGTCCGGTCGGGCGAAGTGCACGCGCTCATGGGTCCGAACGGATCCGGCAAGTCGACGCTCTCACACGCGCTCATGGGTCGCGGCGACTACAAGGTCACGCGAGGTTCGGTCACCATCGACGGCGAGGAACTGCTCGACAAGCCCACGTGGCAGCGCGCGCAGCTCGGCCTGTTCCTCGCGATGCAGTATCCAGTCGAAGTGCCGGGTGTGCGTCTCGAAGACCTCGTCGGCGCGTCGCTCGGCAGCCGTGGCATCACGGCCGACGGTCTCTCGGATCGCGTCCGGGCCGAGTCGACGACGCTGGGCGTGCCCGCCGGACTCCTTGAACGCGGTGTGAACGACGAGTTCTCCGGCGGCGAGAAGAAGCGGGCCGAGACAGTCCAGCTCGCGGTACTCGCGCCGAAATTCGCGGTGCTCGACGAGATCGACTCCGGTCTCGACGTCGATGCCCTGCGCGACGTCGCAAGGCGCGTCGAGCGCATGACCAACGACGACAATCTTGGCGTGCTCGCGATCACGCACTACGCCCGCCTGCTC
>JBEVDP010000404.1:0-17538 GCA_040513235.1 Acidimicrobiia bacterium
GATGCGGGGCATCGGCCGCCCGGCGCGGCGCCGCGCGAACCGCGGCGAGGGTCACGGGATCTGTCCCTTCCCCGCCTGTCCCTTTTGGCGCATCGTCTGTCCATTCCTCGATATCAGGAACGACAGTATCCCGTTATGGTCGGACCGGACGCCGAACAGGAGGCACCGAGATGACGACGGCACCGGTCTTCGAGTCGCAAGCCCGCAACGCAGACAAGGTGCGCAATGCATCCAGCATCATCTCGGTACCGGACGTGCTCGAGACGTTGCTCTGGTACCAGGACAAGTTGGGCCTCCAAGTCGAGTTCGCGTGGGGCGACCCGGTCATCCACGGTTCGATCCTCGCCGGCGACACCTCGTTTCACTTCTCCCGTTCGGAGCCGACCGCCCACTCGACCGGTACCTTGGCCACGTCGTACATGACCCTCTACGTGAGTGAACTCGACGACCTCTTCGACGACGTCAGCGCGCGCGGCGTCACCGTCGTGCAACCCCCCGAGACGATGGAGTGGGGGATGCGTGCCTTCATGGTCCACGACTGCAATGGTGCGTTGGTGATGTTCGCGGACCCGTCCACCGGCGAGTGATCGTCGAAACCTGCGCGGAGTGCGGCTTCGACGCGTCGGAATACACGCGCGGAGAACTGCAGACGACCCTGCGCGCACTCGCGCCCATGTGGCGCGGCCTGACCGCGGATATCGACGCGTCGGTGCTCGAGACGCGTCCCGAACCCGCGGTGTGGTCCGCCCTCGAGTACCTCGCGCACTCGCGCGACATCACCGCGATGATGAGCTATCTCGTGCATCTCGCCGCGACCGACGACCATCCGGTGCTCCCCGGCCCGGTGCCCGAGGCCGGCGATCCGCAGGTGGCAACGACCATCTCGCGGGGGATCGCGGAGCTCGATAAGAACGCGGCGCGGCTCATGAACGAAGCGCGCGCCCTCGACGACGAAGGCTGGCGCCGGCCGATCACGCTCGTCGAGGACACCGTCGATATCGCCTGGGTCGTCGGCCACGCGGTGCATGACGCGACGCATCATCTACGCGACGTGGGCCGCAATCTGCACGCCCTCGGTTCGGGTGCACCGACCCAACACGGAACGCTCGTGCAGGTGAACAGCTCGGGCGGCGGCGTGCCCAAGGCGCCGCTCACGCGGGCGACCGTCGACCGGCACGGTGTTGTCGGCGACACGCAGGCACTTCGCGACGAGCACGGCCGTCCGTTCCAAGCGCTGAGCCTGTGGTCGGCCGACGTCATGGCGGCGCTCCGCGCCGAGGGCCACTCCCCGTATCCCGGCGCGGCGGGGGAGAACTTCACGATCGAAGGCGTCGATTGGAACACGATCCGGCCCGGCGTGCGCATCGCGGTCGGCGAGGTGCTCGCCGAGGTCTCCTGCTACGCCACGCCGTGCCAGAAGAACGCGCAGTGGTTCTCTGACGGCAACTTCCGCCGCATCGACCAGAACCTGCACCCCGGGTGGAGCCGGGTCTACGCCTGGGTCGTCACCGGCGGGACCGTCGCGCCGGGTGACGCCATCGTCGTCGAGCCCAGCTCCTAACGCGGCGTTACCTTCAGGATCTGATCGCTGTTGCCGCCGTTCGAGGTGGTCACGTACAGCGAACCGTCGGGACCTTGCACCGGCGTGCGCAGCCGTCCGTAGCCGGTGAGCACCGACGTCTGTGAGAACACGGTGTTGCCGGCCGCGTCGAGCGCCATGATGCGCAGGTGTGAACCCTTGAGGGTGGCGACCGCGAGCCGGCCGTTCCAGTCCTGCCATTGCGTGCCGGTGAGGAACGTCGCGCCCGATGTCGCGATAGTCGGGATGCCGCTGCTCCACACCGCGGGCTGCGCACCGGCAAATGTCATCGGGACGCTCTCGTTGTACCCGGGCACCGGGTTCCAGCCGTAGTTCGCGCCCGCGACCAAGCGGTTCAGCTCGTCGTCGCGGTCGGGACCGTGCTCGACCGAGAACGCGGCGCCACTGACCGGCTTGAACGCGAGTCCCTGCACGTTGCGGTGACCGCGCGTGTACCACCGGGCGCCGCCCGGGTTCCCGGGTGCGGCGGCGCCCGTGAAGCGGTCGATGCGCAGCACCTTGCCGCCGAGGCTGTTGACGTCTTGCGGATTCGTTCCGGTCGCGGCGTCACCGGTGCCAACCCAGAGGAAACCGTCGGGTCCCACGCGCGGCCGGCAACCGGAGTGCCGACCGTCGCTGGCGGCCGGGAGACCGCCGAGCAGCGTTCCGACGCGCGTGAGGCTGGTGATCGTCGCGTCGACGGTCCAGACGACGATCTTGATCTCGCTCGGGCTCGTGTTGTAACAGGTATAGATGCGCCGGTTCGCCGCGAAGTCGGGGTCGATCGCGAGACCGGTCATGCCGCCCTCACCGATCGCGAAGACGTCGGTGGGCGCTGCGAGCAGTCGCTTCTGACCGCTGACGAGCGCGTTGATGCGCCCCGGCCGGTCGGTGAAGAGCAGCTCGCCGCTCGGTAGAAAGCCGAGATCCCACGGGATCTCGAGTCCCGTGGCGACCGGTGTCACCGTGAGGGTCGGCGGGCCGCCCCCCCCAACGAAAGCGGCTGCCGTAACGAGGAACGCAACCGAGGCGACCAACCGCGCAACGCGACGAGATCGGCGCATGTTCCCTCCAACTCCGTGGCCGCGAGGCCGGACCGCCGGTAGCGTCTACCCATGACTGGTTCTGCGGACACAGCCCACCGTTTTCTCGCGTTGCATCACGGCGACGCGCCGTTGATCCTGCCGAATGCCTGGGACCGCGGCAGTGCCAAGTTGTTCGAAGCGCTCGGCTTCGACGCGGTGGCGACGACGAGCGCGGGCCACGCCGCGACCTTGGGCCGTCTCGACGGCAGGGTCACGCGCGACGAAGCGTTGGCGCACGCGCGCGATCTCGTCGATGCCGTCGGCCTACCCGTGAGCGCCGACTTCGAGAACGCGTTCGCTGACGCACCGGCCGACGTCGCCGCGAACATCACGCTCGCCGTCGAGACCGGGCTCGCGGGCTGTTCAGTCGAGGATTACGACGGCACGGCGTTGTACGACGCCGCCCTCGCCACCGAACGCGTCGCCGCCGCGACCGAGGCCGCGCACACGGGTGGGCACGCGTTCGTGATCACCGCACGAGCCGAGAACTTCCTGCGCGGCAACCCCGATCTCGCCGACACAATTGCGCGGCTGCAATCGTTCCAGGAAGCGGGCGCCGACGTGCTCTATGCGCCCGGACTGCCGGATCTCGATGCGATCCGCGCGGTCGTGGCCGCGGTCGACCGGCCGGTGAACGTGCTCGCGTTGCCCGGCGCGCCGCCCGTCGCCGAGTTGCGGACTGCGGGCGTGAAACGCATCTCCGTCGGCAGCGGCTTCAGCCTCGTTGCCCAGGGCGCGGCAATCACCGCGGCCAAGGAGCTGCTCGAACGCGGCACCTACGACTGGTGGAGCGTCGCCGCGCCCGCCTTCACCCTGACGCACGAGGTGTTCGAGTCGTAAGCAGCGGGTCAGTCTTCGCCGATGTCTTCGTACCACACCTCGGGATGGGCCTCGATGAACGCGCCCAACAAGTCGATGCAGCGCTGATCGTCGAGGTCGACGACTTCGACACCGTTCTCGGCGAGCCAGTCGCCGCCACCGTCGAAGTTCCGAGCTTCGCCCATGACGACCCGGCTGATGCCGAATTGGCGCACGAGCCCGCTGCAATACCAACACGGCGACAGGGTGGTGACCATCGTCGTGCCGCGATACGTGCGCTGACGCCCTGCGTTGCGGAACGCATCCGTCTCGCCGTGCACCGATGGGTCGCCGTGCTGGATGCGCCGGTTGTGCCCCTTGCCCAGCAGCCGCCCATCTGCTGCGAACAATGCGGCACCGATTGGGATCCCACCCTCGGCGAGGCCGGCGCGCGCTTCCGCGAGCGCGACTTCGAGCATCTCTCGATCGTTCACACTTCGATTGTGGCTCAGGACTCGTTCGGCGTCGCGGTAATCGGGCCGGTAGCGGCGCCGCGTAACACGCGGATCGCGAGCTGTCCGTGGCCGAGCGATGCTTCGATGGCGCTGCCGTACCCGGCCGGGATCTCGATCTCGCGTTCGTAGCCGCCGTAGTCCCACTCGTGCACGAGGTAGTCGCGGGGCGCCGCGCTGCGCAGGCTCGCCCAGAACCGCAACGTGTTGTCGCGCAGCTCGATGCCCACGTCATCGGGTGTTACGGCCGGTAGGGGCGCTACGACGACGATCGCCTCGGGCGCCTGCCACACGTTCACCGGCACCGTCTGCGTGCGCATCGTCGCCTCGGTCGCCGCGGTCGCGGCCACCACGCTCTCGTGTGTCTGTTGGTTCGCCACGCCGCAAAGGTACCCCTCGGCGCCCAGGCACGAACCTGCTGCCGCGCCGTTACGGTTGCCGCATGACGATCGACACGGCGCGCTTGTTCCATCTGAACGTCAACTGCTCAGATCTCGACCGCGCCCGGCGGTTCTACGTCGACGGCATCGGCCTGACCGTCGGCGTGCGCACAACGGTCGACGAGGTGCAGCCCGGCACGGCGTTCGCCCTCGACCGCGCGCGTTGGGACGCGTGGATCCTGCTCGGCACCGCAGGCTACGAAGGTGGCGCGATCGATCTCCTGGAGTGGAAGGAACCGCTGCCCACGGGAGCGCCACCGGCGCAGCTCACCGAAACGGGTTTCCAACGCTTCGGGATCATCGTGCCCGACCTCGACGCCACCGTCCTGCGGCTCCGTGCGCTCGACGGGGACGTATGGGGCGAACCGCATATCACCGAACTCGCAAACGGAACCACGGTACGGCTCGTCATGACCTGTGATCCCGACGGCAGTGTGATCGAACTGAGAGAGGGCGACGGCCCGCGCGTCTCATTCGTGGCCGTGTGTTGTGCGGATCTGGAGCGAACGGTGGCGTGCTACCGCGCGCTCGGCCTGCGCGAGGCGACGCGCTTCACGATCGCGCACGACGACGGAGCGCGGCTGCGTCTCAACGGCCCGGTGACGATGCACGAGGTCGTGTTCACTGCGCCCGGCGGCGGCGAGGTCCTCGTTATCGCAGCCGGTTTCGAGGCGCCGCCGGCGAGACGGTCACCGCCGCGTCCTCTCAACGCCCTCGGTCTCGGCCGCATGGCGTTCCTCGTCACCGATCTCGACGCCGCGACCGCCGCGCTTCGAGTCGAAGCCGACGTCGAGCTCGTCTCAGAACCGGTGACGATGGCAATGGGTCCCGGCCTTCCCGACCTGCGCTTCGTGTGTGCGCGCGGGCCCGACGGCGAGGTGATCGAGTACATCGAACAGCCGAACTGACGCCGGAACGCACACGCAGCGCCGCCGATCCAACTGGCTACTCGAACGCTGGCTCCAGGTGCTCGCGCACCGAGCAGTTGCGCCGGAACACCAAGAAGCGATCGAACGTCCGCAGGAACCAACGGTCGTGGGTGACCGCGATGACGGTGCCCACGAACGCGCCCAACGCTTCTTCGAGCGCTTCGGCAGAGACGAGATCGAGATTGTCGGTCGGTTCGTCGAGGAGCAGCAGCGTTGCACCTGACTGCTCCAAAAGCAGGATCTGCAACCGGGCCTGCTGGCCGCCCGAGAGCGTCTCGAACGGCTGCGTCGCGCAGCCGTGCAACCCATAACGCCGCAGCGCGGCCATCGCCTTGCCCCGTTCCACGCCGCCCCGCATCACGATGTCGAGCACGTTGATGCCGCGCAGCTCCGGGTGGTCGTGCGTCTGCGAGAAGTACCCGGGCACAACTCGAGCGCCGAGCCGCCAGGTACCGCCGTGTTCCACCGGCTCGCCCGCGAGTAGGCGCAGGAAGTGACTCTTGCCCGTGCCGTTCGCGCCCAACACGGCGATGCGCTCGCCGAACACGATCTCGGTGTCGAACGGATCGGTGAGGCCATGCAGCTCCAGCTGCTCGCAGACGACCACGCGTGTGCCGGTCCGGTCGCCGCCGAGCCGCATCGAGACCTGTTGGTCTTTGACGCGCTCGGTCGGCGCGGTCGTCTCGAAGCGAGCGATCCTCGTCTTCGTGGCCCGCACCTTCGACGCGAACGCGTCGCTTCCCATCGAGGCGCGGCGACGGTACTCCCGAAGTTGTTCCTCCAACCGCTTTCGCTCCTCCTGCCAGCGCCGGTGCAACTCGTCGATGCGCGCGAGGCGGTCGTCGCGCGCTTCGTGCCACGTCGCGAACGACCCGCCGTGCACCCACGCCGTGCGCCCCTCGATCGTGACCACTTTGTCGGCCGCGGCCGCGAGCAGTTCGCGGTCGTGGCTCACCAGCAGGATCGTCTTCGGCGAGTCCCTGATCGCTTGCTCCAACCACCGCTTGCCTGCGACGTCGAGGTAGTTGTCGGGCTCGTCGAGCAGGAGGACCTCGGCGTCGGAACGCAGGAGCACTTCGAGCGCGAGGCGCTTCTGCTCGCCACCCGAGAGTGTCGACAGCGGTCGGTCGCCGGCGGTGTTGTACGGCTCGCGCATCGCGATGACGGTGCACGTGTCCCAGAGCACTTCAGCTTCCCAGCCACCCGCGTCGCCCCAGGCCGTATGTGCGCGTGCGAGCGACATCCCGTTCGCGTCGCTCGCCTCGCGCGCCAACGCTTTCTCGGCGGCCGCGAGCCGTTCGGCTGCCTGCTGCAGGGGCGCCGGGGACAGCGCGAGGAGGAAGTCGCGCACGGTTCGGGACTCGTCGCGGCCGCCGACGAGCTGACGCATGACCCGCAGCTTCCCGTCGACACGGATGCTGCCTGCCACCACGGGTACGTCGCCCGCGATCGCACCGAACAGCGTCGTTTTCCCGGCACCGTTGGCACCCACGAGCGCGACGTGCTCGCCGTTGCCGGCGCGGAACGTCACGTCGGCGAACAGTTCCTCACCCCCGGGGATCCGGCACGCGATCCCGTTGACGTCGATGGCGCCCACGCGGCTACTGCTCGTGTTCGGCGCGCACGATGGCCGCGCCCTGGGTCATCGCCTGCATCTTGGCGAAGGCAACGACGCGGGGCAGGTACTTCATGCCGCAGTCGGGCGCGACGATCACGCGTTCGGCATCGACGTAGGGGAGTGCGCGCCGGATGCGGTCCGCAACGTCTTCCGGCGTTTCGACCTCCATGTCACCGAGATGGATCACGCCCAGGATGATCTTCTTGTCGGGGAGTTCGGTCAGCACCGAGCAGTCGAGGTTCGACTGGGCGGTCTCGATCGACACCGCGTCGCAGGTGCACGCGGCGAGCTCGGACAGGAACGAGTAGCCCGATGGTCGTTCATGGATGATCGCGGCGTAGCCGAAGCAGATGTGCACCGCGGTCGTGCCCTCGATCCCGTCGAGCGCACGCTCCAACGCGATCAATCCGTACTCGCGAGCTTTCTCGGGACGCGCCTGCAGGTACGGCTCGTCAAGCTGGACGATGTCGGCGCCCGCCGCGAAGAGGTCGCGGATCTCTTCGTTGACGGCCGCGGCGTAGTCGAGCGCCACGCTCACGTCGTCGGGATAGTGGTCGTTCTGGGCCTGCTGCGTCATCGTGAACGGTCCCGGCACAGTCATCTTGACCGCGCGATCCGTGTGCGCCTTCAGAAAGCGCAGGTCGTCGACCTCCACCGGGTGCTTGCGGCGGATCGGGCCCACGATGCGAGGCACGGGGTTCGGATGGCCGCTGCGGTCGAGCGCCGTGCCGGGATTGTCGAGGTCGATCCCGGCGAGCGCGGTCGCGAAGCGGTTCGAGTAGCTCTCGCGCCGGATCTCGCCATCGGTGATCACGTCGAGGCAGGCCTCTTCCTGGAGCTTGATCGCGGCAATGGTGGCGTCGTCCTGCGCCTCGGCGAGGTACGGCTCGGGAACGCGCCACAATTCGAGGGCGCGCACGCGCGGCGGAAAGCGACCGGCGAGCTTGGCCCGATCGATCAGCCACTCGGGCTGCGCGTAACTGCCGACGAGCATCGTGGGGAACAACACGTCGCTACGCTACGCCGAATGAGCGTGACATCGGTTGCCGCCGTCCGGATCGCGGTCCACGACCTCGATGCCGCACGCTCCTTCTACTGCAACGACCTCGGGCTGTCCGAGCGTTCGTCCGATCCCGGTTGGATGGTGCTCGACGCGGGCATCGACGTGATCGTCGAACGGGTCGAGCCCGGCGAGGTCGACGACGACGAGATCGCCGTCGGCCGTTTCACCGGCGTTTCGTTCCGGGTGGACGACATCGACGGCGTGTGCGCCACGCTCGTCGAACGTGGCGCACACATGGTCGGGATGCCGCAGCGCCAACCGTGGGGCGGTGTGCTCGCCCACGTCGCCGACCCCGACGGCAACGTGGTCACGCTCGTGCAGTATCCGAGGCCATGAACGCTTCGTAGCAGTCGGCGGCCGTGCGCAGCGCGGCGCCGCCGTCGCCTTGGAACGACGAGCCGTGCATGATCGCGAGCGTCTGCGGTTCGAGGTCGGCAAGACGGTGCAGGGTCGGCACGAGGTTGGGTCCGCCCGATGTCGCGTGGAACAACTGTTCGGCTTCCATCGCGGCGGGCACCAGGTCGTCGGTAGTGATCGCCGGCCGGTCGCCGCCGGTGTGCGTCAGGATGTCGCCTGCGAACAGCGTGTTGCCCGTCTCCTCGTACCAGACGCCGCTCTCCCAGTTGTGCGGCACGTGCGGGGTGGCGAGAAAGCGCATGCGCTTGCCGCCGATTTCGAGCACTTCGCCGTCTTCGACAGGGCGCGGCGGTCGGGCGGCCTGATCGTTGAGCGTCAGCATGCACGCGAGCCCGCCGTGGACGATCTCGGCGTTCGGCGCGACCGCGAGGAACTCGTTCATCGCGCCGTTCTCGTCGGCCTCGACGTGATCGAACGAGATCCACCGCAGCGAGTCGACCGGCAGGATCTTGGCGACGGCTTCAGACACGAGCGGGAACAGGGCGCGCATGCCCGTGTGGTACAGGAACGGCTCGTCGGCGCGGACGACGAACTGGTTGAACGAGAAGCCGCCGGGAGCAACTTCTTCGATCACGGTCGAGAGGCGGAAGATGTCGGGGGCGATCTCGTCGATACGGGTTTCCATTGCAGCAACTCCTCAGAACGGAACGCGCGTCTCCGCGACGCGGTCGACAACGGCTTGGTCACCGGCGACGAGGGTCACCACCGGCGAGTCGGATCGGTCACGCCCGGCGAGCAGGCGCATGAACTCGAGCGCGTCGGCGCGGACGGTCGTTTCGGGGGAGCCGGCGCCGATCTGCCACGTACCGGGCGCGATGCCCGTGAGCTCGACGACGACAGCGGGCTGCTTCCAGAAGTCGAGATCGAGGTCGCGCATCACCTGGGCGACGACCTCGCCGTCGTGCGGGTGGGCTTCGAACTCCCGGCCGAGCGCGCGGCCGATGTCGTCGCGGTGCATCCAGTTGTCGCGGGTGTAGACGATGTCGTGCAGGTAGTCGAATCCGATGCGCGGCATTTCCGACATGCCCGTCTTGATCCCCTGGCGGCGGATGATGCCGGGAACCCGACCGAGCATGCGGACGGCCTTGGCCCACACCTTGGCGTAGTGCGCGCGCAGTTCCTCGGTCGTCAGGTCGCGGTGCTCGTCGACCTGCACCTCCATGTGTCCGTCCAGCCCCGGGAGATCAGGGTGGTGCTTGCGGCCGCGCCGATCACGTACCGGGAACATCCACGGGCGGTTGACTTCCTCGGCGTGACCGCAGAGGTGGCCGACGATGTCGCGGACCGACCAACGTTCGCACACCGTCGCCGCGTCCCACTCGTCGCCATGGATGGTGGTCAGCATCCGGTTCCACACATCGGTTTCGGCGCTGAGCAACGTCATGGCAGACCGGCGTTCAGTCATCGCCAGCGCGCCCGGCCGCCGGAAGGTCGTCTCGGTCATCGCTTGCCCTTTCGTGTGGTCGTGGGTGCGTAGTACTTCAGGAACATGTCGAACACGACCGGCATGAGCCGTGCGAAGCGGCCTTCGCCGACCGGTGCGTCCGGGTCGTTGGCGAGCTGCTGGCTGATCACGCCGGCGACGATGGACGTGAACAGGGCCATGCCATCGGGGCCGGCGGCCGCGGGTGCGAGCGCACCGGCGGCTACCGCGCGTACGAGCGCGTCGTGCAGGATCCTCATGTGCTCCTCGGCCGGCGCGAAGCTCGCCTGCGAGGGAACGAAGCCGGGGACGGGCCTCCAGAACATCAGCTGCGCGTGGAGCGGATGCTCCTGCGACCAGCGTCCGATCGCCACGCAGGTCGCTCGCAACTGCGCGATCGGATCGCCAGTCGCCGTCTCGGTTTCGGCCAACGTGTCGAGGAGCCAGCGGTTGCCCTGTTCGAACAGTGCGTCGTAGACGGCCAGCTTCGAGGGGAAGTACTGGTAGAGCGACGGGGGCCGGATGCCCATGCGGCGGGCCACGGTCGACAGCGACAGCGCCGCGACCCCCTCGGCCGCCATCTGCTCGACGGCGAGCTCGAGGATCTCCTCGATCGTCTCGGTCCGACGGCGCTGGCGGCGGTTGGGGACGGTGGTCTCGGCCACCGCGGCTTTGCTCATGCCGTGAGTATTACCTACGCCCTATAGGTTTTGCAAGACCCTTTCAAGAAAGTTCACGCAGGCGGGCTGACCGGCCGGCACGGGACCCCCTTGGCGATGCGCTTCACCATGCTCGCCAGCGTCGTTCCCGGCCCGATCTCGACGAAGGCGTCGCACCCGAGGTCGTCGACGAGTGCGCGTACCGACGGCGTCCAGCGCACGGGCGAGGTGAGCTGCCGAGCAAGGAGGTCGCGCCATTCGGGGCCGCCGTCGTGGGGGCGGGCGTCGACGTTGGCAACCACGGGCGCCGTGCCCGCGCCGAAGTGCGCCGCATCGAGCGCGGTGCGGAGCGCGGGCTCCGCGCTCGCCATCAACGGCGAATGAAATGCTCCGCCGACCGGCAGCGCGATCACCTTGCCGAGGTCACGCGCACGCGCGATCCCATCTTCATCGCCGGCGAGCACGATCTGACCCGGCGCATTGTCGTTCGCGATCCACACGCGCGCGCCGCCGCCTTGCAATTCGGCGACGGCGGCCGCGAGAACCGGTTCATCCATGCCCATTACCGCGACCATCGTGCCCGGTTGTTCGTTCGCGGCTGCGAGCATGGCCGCCCCGCGAGCCGCGACGAGTCGAGCCGCGCTCTCGATGTCGAGAACTCCCGCGGCGACCAACGCGGAGTACTCGCCGAGGCTGTGGCCCGCGTGCGCGACAACCGTCTCCGCGTCGGCGTCGGCGATCAGGAAATGCGACAGCACCACCATCTCGAGTGCGAACGTCGCGATCTGGGCCCGGTCAGTGCGCTTGAGGGTCTCGTCATCGGAGTCGAGCAGGAGCGAAACGAGGTCGTGCCCCGAGACCTCGGAGACGCGGTCGACCGCAGCCCACGCTTCGACCTGCTGCCACGCTGCGCCCATGCCGACGCGTTGCGAGCCCTGCCCCGAGAACAGCAATCCAGTGCGAGTCATGCGATCAGACCGTATCGCCCAAGCGGGCCCGCAACGCGTCCGCTTCCACGTCGAGCCGGGCAAGAACACCGGGCAGGATCCGCCGCTCTGCGGCCCCACCGATGATGGGCACCTTCACGACGAAGTCGCCCGCGAGCAGGCGCGCGCAAGCATCGTCGCCGTTGGGAGAGAGCGTCAGCGTCGCGTGCGCGTTCAGCTGCTTCGGATTGACTTCGGCCGCGATCGAAAGCGTCCCGGAGTTCGTCGCTCGATCGAAGCGCGCTTCTTGGATCCAGGTGAGCTTGGTGGCGCCAATGATGCGGCGCGCGATCGGGTCGAGTGAGCCGGTGTACTCGTAGCGCATCCGCAACGTCGTGACCGTGCCCTGGGATTCCGCCGCAAGCACTTCGGGAAGCGCGACGTCAGGGAGTTGGACGCTCGCTTCGAACTGGGGATCGAGCATGAGGTCGGCAACGCGCTCGACCGGCGCGTCGAAATGGTGCTCGGTCTCGAATTTCACGCGGACGCGAGCAGGACGCGCACGGCGGCCGCGAAGTCGTCGGGCGCTTCGATCATCGGGTAGTGCGCGACGTCGTCGAGGACGATCAGGCGCGCGTCGGGACGCGCGTCGACCAGCCGCGTCGACATCGCCCGCACCGCGATCGGATCCAAGGCACCCCACACGATGCCGAGCGGCGACGGATGCTTCTCGATCGCACCCGTATAGCGCGACTCGCGCGCGCGCCGGTCCTCGATGTAGCGGATCGTGCGCGCCAGCAGCTTGTGGCCGTCGAGATACGAGACGAACTCCCACTGCTGGTCGAGCTCCCCATCGGTTGCCGGATGCGCGGGCGAGAACGTGTTGCCCAACCCGTTCTTGAATCCGTCTTTCGGGTCGAGGCCCATCGCCGCGAGGTCGACCGGCGCATCCTCGAGCCCGAGGAGGAGTTGCTGGCCAGTGCTGAGCTGCACCAGATCCATGTAGATGCTGCCGTTGGTGATCACCCGCTGCGACACTCCGAAGGCGAGTCTGCTGTCGAGGTCGCGTGCGAGGAGTTCGCCGCCGACCGAGTCGCCGAGGTCGTGGGTGACGAGCACCACCGATTCGAGCCCGGCGAACTCCGCGACCCGTTCCGCGGCGTCGGCGTAGAACTCGATGCTGTAGCGGCGGTTGGGCTTGTCCGAGAGACCGAATCCTGGGTAGTCGAAGAGCACGACGCGGCGGTTCTGCCCGAAGTCGGGGAGGACGTGATGCCAGTCGTAGCAACACGACGGATACCCGTGCAGCACGAACATCGGGTCCTTGCCCTCGTCGTACAGCGGCGGCACGTCGAGCACGAACACGGCGTCGCCGTCGACGTCGAAATACGTGCCGAGGGCCTGCCACGTAGCGAGGACTTCGGAAGCAGGGGGGTTGGTCATTACGACAGAGGCTACGCGGGGCCCGCAGGCCACGCGGCGCCCGGCGTGCAAGCATGAGCCGGCTTCGAAGCGCAGGAGGGACACCCATGGCCAAGCACGACGTCGAGGTCGAGATCCCGCCGAAGGTCGTGTTGAACAGCGACGTGAAGTTCGTGGTGCGCAGTGACGGGCAGAAGCTGGGGGAGTTGCTCGTCAGCAAGGGGTCGGTCGCCTGGGTGCCCGGCCACTCACCGCAGACGATCCACGTCGAGTGGGAGCGCTTCGACGAGCTGATGCGGGACGAACGCGACCGCAAGCGCCGCCGATAAGGCGGGATATCGTTCGCGGCGATGAGCACGACCGTCGTCTTCGATCCGCTGTTCGACAGTGCTACCGCGGCCGCGATGGTCGAGGTCTGCGAGCGGTTCGGGCGCTACCACATGTACCTCGAGCACGAGAAGATCGAGACCGAGGTCGGTCGCGGGCTCGCGCAGCGCCAAGACGCGCTCTCGAACTTCTTGCGCACGGGCGGTTTCGCGGGCACCGACGAACCGGTGTCCGCGCTCGCGGTGCGCACAAGCTACTTCCGCGAGGAGTACGCGTACGGCAACGAGACGCTCGTCGACGGCGTCGAACCGTTCCTCCACTGCGCGGCGTTCATCGATGCGGCGCGTGAGATCCACGGCCGGCCGATGATCGAGCCCGCGATCGCGTACGCGAACCTCATGGTTCCGGGCCAGGAACTCGCCGTACACACCGACGTTCCCGAATTCCGCGGCGCCAACCGCAAGCTCGTCCCGCAGTGGTTGTTGGTCGTGATGCTGCATTCCGGACTGTTCAACGCGTTCCGAATGCCGATCGCAACCGGGATCGCGTGGTTCCACGACTGCGACGGCGGCGAGCTCGCGTACTGGCCCGACGGACCGGAACTGCCGCCGCGCACCCACGCAGTGCGCTTCAACACCGCAATGGTGCTCGACACCGACACGGTGTTCCACGGCGTGCAGCGCATCGCCGACGTCGATGCCGCCGACCTCCCGCGCTTGCGGCCCGGCATGACACTCGACTTCGCAGGTGACGGTACGTGGGTCGTGCACGACAGCGATGGCGCCGACGTCGTGCACTACGACTGGCCCGCGCTGCGCTTCTCCGTGTCGTGGAAGGCGTACTGCTTCGCCGACGCACACGAGCGCGACACATGGCGCGAGCACCGCGACGACCTCACGCTCGATCGCATCCTCGACACGCTCGTCGCCGATCTGGACGCGCGTTCGCTCGTGCGTCGCGACATCGCACGCGATGCCGACCTCGGCCGGTTGCTCATCGACACGTACGTGCGGTTCCCGATATCCACCGCACGATCCACAGGTTGACCTACTTCCTTTCCACAGGGCGATCGTCGTACCGTGGACCGATGAGCTTCCTCGTGCGCTTCGAAGACGACACCACGACCACCGTTCACAACGCCGACGCCTACGAACAGGAAGGCCCGCTCACGACGTTCTTCGATCGCAACGGCGCGGGCCGCCTCGCGTCTGCATTCGCGGTGCGCATCGCATCGTTCCGCACCAGTCGCATCATCGAGATCCGGCGCGCCGATCTCGCAGCGTAGGCGCGCTATTCGTCGCCTTCGAGGTCGGCTTCGTCGACGACCACGTCCCAACGCTGGTAACACTCGGGACAGCGATACACGAGAACATCGCCGGGTTCGAGCGTCTCATCGGGATCCGGGAGTTGCACGAGGACAGCGATGCCTTCGCACTCCATGCAGGAGATACGCTCCGCGATCGGCACGGTTCTACCCTCGTCCTTCGCGCGGTGCGAGTAAAGGCGCGTACGTATCGGGCCGGCGCGTGCGGAGCAACGGAAACAACGCCAGCCAGTCTTTCCGCTGCGCGAGATCGAGATCGGCGACGAGGACCGCGGGCTCCGACCGCGGCGCTTCGAGCAACACACGACCGTACGGGTCGCTGATGAACGACGAGCCGTAGAATGTGACCGGGCCCTCGGTTCCGATCCGATTCGGCACGACCATGAATGTGCCGTTGGCGATGCCGTTGGCGCGGATGACTTGCTGCCACAGCGGTTGCGTGTCGAAGTCGGGGTGATCGGGCTCGGACCCGATCGCGGTCGGATAGACGATGAGGTCGGCCCCCGCGAGCGCGTACGCGCGCGCCACTTCGGGGAACCACTCGTCCCAACACGTCGGGAAGCCGACGCCGGCGCCCGCGACATCGACAACCGGATAGCCGCTGTCGCCGCCTCGGAAGTAGCGATCCTCGTAGTAGCCCGCGGTGACCGGAAGGTGGGTCTTCCGAGTACGGGCGAGCAGCGCGCCATCGGGAGCGACACAGATCGCGGTGTTGTAGCCGAGGCCGTCGTCGGCGGCGCGCTCGTAGAGGGACGCGTGCACGCAGACACCCGTCTCGGCCGCGAGCACGGCCGCGAACTCATGCGTGCGGCCACCAGGCAGCGCTTCTGCCTCGACCCCAATTCCCGCGGGCCCGACCGGCGTGATCGCGAAGTACGGCGAAAGCGTTAGCTCCTGCAAGCACACGAGCACCGCGCCCTCACTCGCGGCCGCGCGCACGCCCTCGGCGAGCGCGCGTTCGTGCTCGACGGGATCGTCGTGCCACCGGTGTTGCACGAGCGCAATCCGGACCGGCGGGCGCGCAGGCGTGTCGACGCGCGCCGGCGACGGCAACACCTCGTACGCGGTCATGACCCTCATGCGGGCACCGGTTGGGTGATGCAGTGCACGCCGCCGCCGCCGTACGCGAGCAGCGCACCCGGCACACCGACAACTTCGCGGCCGGGATACGCCGCGCCGATCGTCGCGAGCGCATCGCCGTCGGCAGGATGTCCCGTGACGGGCACCACGACGACTCCGTTGGCGACGACGTAGTTGAGGTACGGCACGGGCACGGATGCGCCGAGCACGTCGGCGTACGGCAGCACCGGAAGCTCGGTGACCTCGACGCCTTCGGCTTCGAGGATCGCGCGATTGCGGGCGGCGATGGCATGGTTCGGATTCGCGTGGTCGTCACAACCCTGCAGCAGGGCCGTAGCCGGCGCGGGAAACGCGACGACGTTGTCGACGTGGCCGTCGGTCTCGATGTCTTCCGCGATCGCATCGGGCAACCAGACGACGCGCTTGACGCCGAAGGCGGCGCGGAACACGGCTTCGGCATCCGTGCGCGACATCTCCGGATTGCGGTTCGGGTTCAGGACGCAGCGCTCCGTGGTGACGAGGGTGCCCGCGCCGTCGACCGCGATCGCGCCGCCTTCGAGCACGAGCGGGGTCTGGTGTGCGGGAAACTCCAGGATTGCGGCCATCCGTTCGGCGACACGCGCGTCGGCCGCATAGGGCTCGTACTTCTCGCCCCACGCATTGAAGTGGAACAGCACCGCATGGCGGCGGCCATCGCGGGCGCGAACTACGAGCGGACCGATGTCGCGCATCCACGAGTCGTCGATCTCCAGCGGCACCATCTCCACGCTGGGTCCGCACCTTGTCACCGCGTCGTCGACTTCATCGGGATTCGCGACCATGAGCACGGGTTCTTGAGCCGCGATCACGCGGGCGACGAGCGCGTAGACCGCGCGCGCCTCGTCGAGCGCGTCGTGCCAGAGCGCATCCTTCCGGGTCGCGGTCGGCCACGCCATGAGCATGCGCTCGTGAGGCACCGTCTCCGCGGGCAGGCGCACGCCGGCAGGCACCGTCAGCCGAACCATTCGCCGCCGTTCACATCGAGCGTCTGGCCGGTGACAACCTTCGTCCACGGCGAGGCGAAAAACACGACGGAGTGCGCGATGTCGTCCTGGGGCGGGATGGTGCCGAGCGGGATGCGCGCTTCGATCTCGGCCCGCACCTCGGCTTCGGAGATGCCGCGATTCTGCGACTCCCACTGGATGAACAGCTCGACGTTCGGTCCGCCGATCCAGCCCGGTGCGACCGCGTTGACCCGGATTCCCACGGGTCCGAGTTCGAGCGCGAGCGCTTGGACCGCGGTGCGCAACGCGGCCTTCGAGGATGCGTACGCTCCCTCGTTCGGGCGGATCTTGCGCATCGACATCGACAGGATGAACACGATCGAGGCGTCCCCGTGTTCCGCGGCCGCGGTCTTGAGGTGCGGCACACACGCCTGCGTCAGCCCGAGCGCGCCCCACACGTTCACGTCGTAGACCTTGCGCCAGTGGACGAGATCGACCGACTCGAACGGCTCGCCCCGGTCCATCCGGAACGCATTGTTGACGAGGCCATCGAGGCGGCCGTAGGTGTCGACAGTGCGGGCGACGAGCGCGCCGACCTGTTCGTCGTCGACGAGGTTCGTCGGGACTGCCAGCGCGGTGCCGCCCGCGCCCGCGATCTCGGCCTGGATCTGGTCGAGGTACTCGGCCCGGCGCGCCGCGAGCACGACGGTCGCGCCCTGGCGGGCCAAGGCGTGGGCGTTGGCCTGACCGAGGCCGGGCCCCACCCCCGAGACGATGACCACTTTGCCGTCGAGCAGCACCCGAACCCCTTCCGTCGCTTCCCGTCACCGGTTTCCGGTCGAAGCTACCGCCGGTGACAGGCGGCACAGAGAGTCAAGGCACCCGCCGGGATGCCGATGACTCCCGCGGGCCGGCGCCAAGGGCGGTTAGAAGAGCTTCGCCTTCGCCATCGT
>JBEVDP010000405.1:0-8261 GCA_040513235.1 Acidimicrobiia bacterium
ACTATGCGCTGTGCATGTACTGCGGCATCTGTGTCGAGGTCTGCCCGTTCGACGCGCTGTTCTGGACGCCCGAGTACGAGTACTCGGAGCCGCGCATCGCCGAACTCCTGCACGACAAGGACAAGCTCGGCGAATGGATGGAGACCGTCCCCGAGCCCGAGCCGCTCGAGCAGGGCGCCGAACTCAAGGGCAAGAAGTAGTGGTAGCTCAGAATGTTGCGTTCGGAATTATCGCGGCGGCGATGATCGCGAGTGCGATCGGAGTCGTCACGACGAAGAACGTCGTGCACGCGGCGCTGTTCTTGGTCGTCGTGCTCGCCGGTGGCGCGGGCCAGTTCATCCTGCTCGGTCAAGAGTTCGTCGCCTGGGTGCAGGTGCTCGTCTACATCGGTGCCGTCATCGTGCTCTTCCTGTTCGGGATCATGCTGACGCGCGCGCCCATGCATCCGCGTGAATCGCTCGACAACGACCTCAAGTGGCCGGGTCTCGTCGTGTCCGTGTTCCTTGTCGGCATCCTCTCCGCGTTGATGATCGACGCGTTCGACGACACCGAGATCGAACTCGAAGCGCCCACCCGCACGGCCGAGGTGTCGAGCGAGCTGTTCCGCACGTACATCATCCCGTTCGAGGTCGTCGGCATCCTGCTGCTCGCCGCGCTCATCGGCGCCGTCGTCCTGGCGCGCAAGGACTAGCTGAGGTGAGCGTGAACCCGACGACCGCCATCCGCGCATACCCAGCGAACCGGGGCCCGAGCGGCCCTCTGAGCGGGAAATAGCGCCCCCGATGCTGCTGAACCAGTTCCTCATCCTGAGCGCGGTCCTCTTCGGTTGCGGCATCTACGGCGTGCTGACCCGCAAGCACACCGTGCTCGTGCTGATGAGCGTCGAGCTGATGCTCGCGGCCGTGAACATCAACCTCGTTGCGTTCGGCGCCTACAACGGCAATGTCGCCGGGCAGGTGTTCGCCCTGTTCGTCCTCACGATCGCGGCCGCGGAAGTGGGTGTCGGCCTCGCGATCGTGCTGCTGATCTACCGCAATCTCCGTAGTGCCGACCTCGACGACGTCGACGTGATGAAGGGCTAGAGGCGAGCCGTGGTTCCTTCAGCGATCTGCCCGCAGGCCAGGCGAGCCGTGGCCCGAGCGGCCCTTCAGAGCGGGAAGTAGGGCACTCGGACATGGGGTTCATGGAGAACGCCTGGCTGGTGCCGCTGATCCCAGCCGTGTCGTTCGTGCTCATCTTGCTCTTCGGCAAGCGCATGCCGAAGCAAGGCTCCGAGCTCGGCATCCTCGCGGTCGGTTCGTCGTTCGTGCTGTCGGTCGGCGCCGCGATCGGCTGGATCAACCGCGTCAACGACGCCGAAAGCGCGGAAGGCGAGCACGCCCTCGGCATGGTCTTCCGCGCCATGGGCCGCAGCGTCGGCCGTTTCTCACAGGAAGAGGGCCACGCGGTCCTCCCGGTCGAGCCCATTACCCGCAGCATCACGTGGCTCCAGTCGGGGGGCATCAAACTCAGCGCCGGCATCCAGATCGATGGGCTCGCGGTGATGATGATGTTCGTCGTCACCTTGATCTCGCTGCTCGTGCACATCTACTCGACCGAGTACATGCGGGGCGACCGGCGCTACACGCACTTCTTCGCGACATTGAGCCTGTTCACCGCGTCGATGCTGCTGCTCGTGGTCTCCGACAACACCCTGCAGCTTCTCGTCGGCTGGGAGCTCGTCGGCCTCTGCTCGTTCATCCTCATCGGGCACTGGTGGGAAGACAAGCCGAACTCAGACGCCGCGGTGAAAGCGTTCCTCACCACCCGCACCGGCGACATCGGACTGCTGTGCGGCGTCATCATGACCTTCTTCGTCGTGCAGGCCGGGACCGGCGAAGGCTCGTTCAACATCGTGGCCCTGAACGACTCCGCCGCCAACGCGGGCGAACTCGGGGTCAGCCACACACTGCTGTTGTGGACCGCGGTCGGATTGCTGGCCGGCATCATCGGCAAGTCGGGTCAGTTCCCGTTGCACACGTGGTTGCCCGACGCAATGGCCGGACCCACGCCGGTCTCCGCACTCATCCACGCGGCGACGATGGTCGTCGCCGGTGTGTACCTCGGCGCGCGCGTGTTCCCCGTGTTCTACGAGGGCTTCTCGATCGCCGACGGCGGCGTGAACCCGATGGCGCTCGTCGGCGGCATCACCGTCATCATCGGTGCGCTACTCGCGTTCGTCCAAGACGACATCAAGAAGGTGCTCGCGTACTCGACGGTCAGCCAACTCGGGTACATGGTGCTCGCGCTCGGCGTCGGCGCGTGGGTCGCGGCGATCTTCCACCTGTTCACACACGCGTTCTTCAAGGCGAACCTCTTCCTCGGCGCGGGTTCGGTCAGCCACTCGGGCTCGCACCATTCCTTCGACATGAAGAAAGACATGGGCGGGCTTCGGAAGTACATGCCGCAGACGTTCTGGACCTTCATGATCGGGACGGCCGCGCTCGCGGGCATCCCGCCACTCGCGGGCTTCTGGTCGAAAGACGAGATCCTCGTCAACGCGGGTGAGAACGACTTCCAAGTGTTCTTGATCGTGGGGATGGTCGGCGCGCTGCTCACCGCTGCGTATATGACCCGGTGCATCTACTACACCTTCTTCGGGGAGTACCGCGGCGGTGACCACGCGCACGCGGACGGCGCAGGCGACGAGCTCGTCGAACACCACCTGGCCGAGGTGCAGGACGAGCATGCGCACGCGCCCGTCGCGGTGGCCACTCACGACGCGCACGACGACCACGCGCACGCCGGCCCACACGAGAGCAACTGGCTCATCACCGGCCCGCTGTGGGTCCTGAGCGCCTTCTCGCTCGGCATCGGCCTGTTGAACGCGCCCGGAATCGAGAAGTTCACCGAGTGGTTCGAGCCTCGTTTCGCGTTTCCTGACCTGCCGCACGCGGAGTTCAGCGTGGCGTGGGCCAGTGCGGCAGTCGTCACCGGCCTCATCGGCATCGGGCTGTCATACGCGTACTACTGGAGGGGTCTCGGCCCACAGAGGCTGTCGGAGCGCAACTCGCTCGCCCGCGCCGGCAAGACCTTCCTCGTCAACAAGTACTACCTCGACTACCTGTACGAGAACGTGATCGTCGCGTTCATCAAAGGCCCGCTCGCCAACGCTGCGTACTGGTTCAACCAGCACGTGATCGACAACGTCCTGAACTACACCGGGCGGGGTGCGATGACGGCGGGTCACGTCGTCTACGACTACATCGACCAAAAGGGCGTCGACGGCGTCGTCAACGGAATCGGAATCAGCACCGACGAGGCCGGCAGTGCGGTGCGCGAGATCCAGACCGGTCGCCTGCAGTTCTACGCCTTCATGTTGGTCTTGGCGCTCGGCGTGTTCGCGCTGGCGCTCTGGATCGCGGCCTAGCGGAGGGATACGTCGTAATGGAATGGTCCGAATGGGCACTGACGCTTGCGGTGTTCCTGCCCGCGGTCGGCGCAGTCATCGTGATGCTCATTCCCCGCGCCCAAGAGGAGCTGATCAAGTGGGTCACGCTCCTCACGACGGTCGCGACCCTCGGCATCGTGCTCGCGATCCTCTTCGACTTCGACTACGACCGAACGCATGACCTCCAGTTCGCGATCAACAACGACTGGATCGATGTCATCAACAGCCGGTATCACCTCGGCGTCGACGGCATCTCGTTGCCGCTGCTCGCGCTGTCGGCGTTCATCACCCTCTTGTGCGTCATCTACTCGTGGAACCACTTCCCCGAACCCCACAACCCCAAGGCGTTCCTTGCGCTGATGCTGATCCTCGAGGTCGGCATGAACGGCACATTCGTCGCCCAAGACCTCATCCTGTTCTTCGTCTTCTTCGAGATCGTGCTGCTCCCGATGTTCTTCATGATCGGGGTCTGGGGCGGACCGAACCGGCAGTACGCGTCGATCAAGTTCTTCCTCTTCACGCTGTTCGGCTCCGCCATCATGTTGCTGGGGTTCCTCGCCCTCTACTTCCAAGTCGACGCGCCGGGCGGCAGTACGTTCGACATGGTGCGGCTGACAGAAGCCGCGGGCGCGGGCATGACGCACAACGTTCAGCTCCTCGTGTTCGGCGCGCTGTTCCTCGGATTCGCGATCAAGGTCCCGATGTTCCCGTTCCATACGTGGCTGCCCGACGCGCACACCGAAGCACCAACTGTCGGGTCCGTGCTGCTGGCGGCAATCCTCCTGAAGCTCGGTACCTACGGTTTCATCCGGATCGCCATGCCGATATTGCCCGACGCGGCGAAGAGTTGGGCGCCGTGGATCGGCCTACTCGCGGTGATCGGCATCATCTACGGCGCGCTCGGATGTCTCGCCCAGACGGACATGAAGCGCCTCATCGCGTTCTCGTCGGTCGCGCACATGGGCTTCGTGATGCTCGCGATCGCGTCACTCACCGACGCCGGCTTCAATGCGGCCGTGTTCGGCATGGTCGCGCACGGCCTCATCACGGGCATGCTGTTCTTCCTCGCCGGCTCGGTGCAGCACAACTTCGACACCCGCGAGCTCTCTCGCCTCGGCGGCCTGTTGACGCAGGCGCCGAAGATGGGCTGGATACTCGGGTTCTGTGCCATGGCCAGCCTCGGGCTTCCCGGCCTGGCCGGGTTCTGGGGTGAATTCCCCGCGCTGTTCTCGGTCTTCGATCCGGGCATGGGCATGTCGGAAGCCGTCTTCCGCACCTTCATGGTGATCGGCGCGGTCGGTACCGTGCTCGCCGCGGGCTACCTGCTCTGGATGCTCCAGAAGGTCGCGTTCGGCACGCCCAAGCCCGAGTTCGCGCACGCGCACATCCACGACGTCAACGCGTTCGAGTGGACGGCGTGGCTGCCGATCCTGTTGCTCATCGTCGCCCTCGGCATCTACCCGAACATGTTGTTCCGTGTCACTGACGGCGCGGCCACGAACATCATCAACGGCATGTCGCAGGCCATCGGGGGCTGATCTTGAACCCTGTCTTCGACTGGCACGCGCTCGCACCAGACATCATCCTCGCGGCGACGATCGTCGTCGCGTTGGTCGCGTGCTTCGTGCTGCCCGACCGGAACGCGGGTCAGGTGTCGCGCATTGCCGCAATCGGCGTGCTCGTGGCGATGATCCCGGTCGTCACGCTCGCGCTCGACGGTGAGGATCGTTCGATGTTCGGCGGCGCGTACGAGGTCGACAACTACGCGCTTGCGTTGAAGGCGTTCTTCCTCGTTGCCGCATACGTCACGATCCTCTTGTCGATCGACTACATCGAAGAAGGCGACTACTACAAGGGCGAGTTCTACTTCCTCCTGCTCACGTCGGTGTTCGGCATGAGCATCATGGTGTCGGGGCGTGACCTGATCACGCTGTTCGTGGCGCTGGAGACGATCTCGATCCCGACGTTCATCCTCGCCGCTTACCGCAAGCACGACCGGCTTTCCAACGAGGCGGGCGTGAAGTACTACATCATCGGGGTGCTGTCGTCGGCGCTGATGTTGTACGGCATGTCGTTGATCTTCGGGTACGCGGGCTCGACTCAACTTTCGGAGATCAACGCGTTCATCACGGCCGAGGGGGCCAAGCCGCTGCTCTCGATCGCGATCTTGCTGTCGCTCGTCGGCTTCGCGTTCAAGGTCAGCGCGGTGCCGTTCCACTTCTGGGCGCCCGACACCTACCAAGGCGCGCCGACACCAGTGACCGCGTTCTTGTCGGTGTCATCGAAGGCGGGCGGGTTCGTCGCCCTCCTCAACATCATCTTCTTCGGCTTCTACGGCATCGACGGCGCGGGCGCCGAACTGTGGTGGCCCATTGTGTGGGTGCTTGCCGCGGCGTCGATGACGCTCGGCAACCTGGCCGCGCTACGCCAGACGAATATCGTTCGCATGCTGGCCTACTCCTCGGTGGCGCAAGGTGGATTCATGCTCGTGCCGTTCGCGGCCGCGGGGATCGCGGGCTCCGAAGGCAACACGGAGGTGGCCGACAACGCGTTCGCTGCGGTCGTGGTCTACCTCCTCGTATACGGCGCGATGAACCTCGGTGCGTTCGCGGTCGTCATCGCCGTGGCCCGCCGCACGCGCAGCGCCGAGATCAGCACCTACGAAGGGCTGTTCCAGACGTCGCCGGGGCTCGCGGTCACGATGACGATCTTCCTGGCGTCACTCGCCGGCGTCCCGCCGCTCGCAGGCTGGTTCGCCAAGTTCGTGATGTTCTCGTCGGCCTTGCAGGTAGGCAACGCGTGGGCGACCGCGCTCGCGGTCATCGCGGCCGTGAACTCGGTCATCGCATTCTTCTACTACGCGCGTCCGATCCGCGCGATGTGGTTCTCCGACCCTGCAGAAAGCACCGAGCGCTCGGTGATCCGTATCCCGCCCGCGCTCGGGGGCGCGATCGCGATCACCGCGGTCACCACCGTCGTGGTCGGCATCTACCCGCAGCTGTTCGCACGAGTGGGCGAACTCGTGTTCCCGCAGCTGGTCGCACGAGTCGCCGAGTTCGCGTTCTAGCGCGCGGGCGCTGATGACTGTCGCCGACGTCATCGCGCAGCGGATACATCGGGAGGGGCCGATCCCGTTCGACCTGTTCATGGAGCTCGCGCTCTACGACGTCGACGGCGGCTTCTTCGCACAGGGCCGGGGTGCGGGCCGCGCGGGCCGAGACTTCATCACCAGCCCCGAAGTCGGGCCGCTGTTCGGCGCGTGTGTTGCGCGCGCGCTCGACGGCTGGTGGCAGGAACTCGGCGCGCCCGATCCATTCCTCGTCGTCGAAGCGGGTGCAGGACCGGGCCGGCTCGCGCGCGAGGTGCTGCGCGCCGAACCGGAATGCCTGACCGCACTGCGTTACGTCCTCGTCGAACGGTCGCCCCAACTCCGTGCGGCCCAGCGCGAACTGCTGCAGATCGAACCGGCCGACGAGGCGATGGGTCCGTTCGTGCACCGAACGACCGAGGACGAACCGGTGCCCGTCCCCGCGGCCGGACCGGTGTTCGCCGCGATCGAAGACATGCCGGCATTGCCGCTGGCGAGCGTCGTCGTTGCCAACGAGCTGCTCGACAACCTTCCCTTCGGCATCGCCGAGTTCGACGGCGAGGACTGGCAGGAGGTTCGAGTTGCCCTCGACGGCAACCAGTTCGTCGAAGCCCTCGTGCCTACGAACCCGCCCCCGGGCGTCGGGCCCGTCGACGCAGGGACCCGCGTCCCGATTCCGCGCGGGCTCGTCGATTGGCTTGCCGAGTGCGCCGGCGCGCTGGCACACGGTGTCGTGCTCCTCGTCGACTACATGACACCCGCCCCGCGCCGCGACTGGCTCCGCACGTATCGCGACCACGCCCGGGGCGCGCCTCCACTCGCAGAGCCCGGCGCGCAAGACATCACGGCGGATGTCCTGTTGCCGCAACTCGAACTGGCCGCGCGCCGGGCCGGGCTCGCGATCCGCAGCATCGAACCCCAGGCGCAATGGCTCGGCGCGCTCGGCATCGACGAGCTCGTCGCCGACGGCCAGCGCGCGTGGGACGAGGGTGCGGCCCGCGGTGACCTCGACGCGCTTGCAGGCCGCAGCCGTCGTCGCGAAGCCGAAGCCCTCCTCGCTCCCGGCGGTCTCGGCGCGCACACCGTCGTGGTGCTCACGAAGTCCTGAGCGAGCATGAGCGCGCCGGTATCGCGGCTGTAGAGAGCGGGGCCCGAAGCGGCGGCCGCGAGCCGACTGGATGGGAGGTGGAGTCCGAAGCGCCCATGGACGGCCGCGCGCAGGACAGAGCCGACCGGATGGGAGGTGGAGTCCGAAGCGCCCATGGGCGTGGTTCCCGAAGGGCCAGGAGGAGACCAGCAGGAGCGAATAGCCTGCGCGGCATGGCCGAGACGCTCGAAGCACTGCTGCAAGAAGGACGCACGTTCCCGCCGCCCGGCGACTTCCGCAAGGACGCGCTCGTCACCGAAGCGAAGATGTACGACGACGCCGACGGCGACTGGGAGGGCTTCTGGGCGCAGCAGGCGTTGGCGCTTGATTGGTTCGACGAGTGGCACACCATCCTCGAGTGGGACGCGCCGTTCGCGGAGTGGTTTCAGGGCGGGAAGCTCAACGTTGCGTACAACTGCCTCGACCGTCATGTGAACGCGGGCCACGGCGGTCAGGTCGCGTTCCACTGGGAGGGCGAGCCGGGGGACGCGCGTGCCGTCACCTACAAGGATCTCCTCGACGAGTCGAGCCGGGTCGCCAACTGGCTCAAGGCGCAAGGCGTCGGCAAGGGCGATCGGGTCGCGATCTACATGGGA
>JBEVDP010000406.1:0-4386 GCA_040513235.1 Acidimicrobiia bacterium
AGCGCTCCTCGTCTCGACGAGCACGGGCACGCGCGACGTATGGCTGCTCGCCGAGAGCGCCCCTATC
Organism: Acidimicrobiia bacterium; assembly: GCA_040513235.1. Classification (GTDB taxonomy): domain Bacteria; phylum Actinomycetota; class Acidimicrobiia; order IMCC26256; family PALSA-610; genus JANNHK01. Next base: position 68 of record JBEVDP010000406.1, read on the forward strand.
GAGAACCGGCTGCTCGTAGAAGCCGACAATGCGGCGTTCGGGTTGACGCTGCCGGGTGCCGCGGACCGTCCGGTCACGTTCGCCGAAGGCATCCACGGCTACGGCGAAGACAGCGGCGTTGCGGCGATCCCGACCGAATGGAAGGTGGCATTCGCCGGGCTCGCGGTTGCGGTGCTCGTGTTCGCGTGGGCCCGCGGCCGCCGCCTCGGTCCACCCGACCAGCCGAACCGAACGCTTCCACCGCCCCGCGCCGCGTACATCGACGCGCTCGCCGGATCACTCGCGCGCACGAACGATCCGGCCGCCGCGCTCGACGGACTCACCACGTGGACCCGGGAACGCGTCGCACAACGCGGGGGCCTCGGCGCGACGGTCGAGACCGACGAACTCGAACGCGCCGCGCGCGACCTCGGGTTCGACGAGGCTGAAGTCGTGGCGTTGCGGCAACCACCGCGCACTGATACCGAAGTGCTTGCGCTCGGACGCGCGGTCGCGCGTGTGACAGGAGGGACACCTGGGTGAACGAACTGCGGGACCGCATACTGAGGGAAATCCGCAAGGTCGTCGTCGGCCAAGACCACATCGTTGATGTCATGGTTGCGGCCGCGAGCGTCCGCGGACACCTGTTGCTCGAAGGCGTACCGGGAGTTGCCAAGACGCTGCTCGCAAACGCGTTCGGCCGGGCCGTCGGGCTCGAGTTCCGGCGTGTGCAATTCACGCCCGACATGCTGCCGTCCGATCTCACCGGCACGATGACACTTCGCGGCAACGAGCTCGCGTTCCGGCCCGGCCCGGTGTTCACCGGCCTGCTGCTCGCCGACGAGATCAACCGCACGCCACCCAAGACCCAAGCGGCCCTCCTCGAGGCCATGCAGGAGAACCAGGTGAGCGTCGACGGTGTCCCCCACCCGCTGCCCGACCCGTTCCTCGTGGTCGCGACCCAGAACCCGATCGAATACGAAGGCACGTATCCGCTGCCCGAAGCGCAACTCGACCGCTTTCTCGCCAAGCTCGACGTCGGCTACCCCGACCCCGAACACGAGGCTGCGATGTTGCGGCTCAGGCACCGCGGCGTTGCGCCCGCCACACTCACCGACGTGCAACCGGTCGCGAGCCCCGCTGATCTGATCGAGGCCCGCACGCAGGTCGACGCGACGTCGGTGACCGACGACGTCATTTCCTACGTCGTCGCACTTGTCGGCAAGACCCGCCAACTGCCCAGTGTCAGCTTGGGTGCGAGCCCCCGCGCGGCGGTGCACCTGCTCGCGGCAGCCAAGGCCGCGGCGCGGCTCGCCGGTCGTTCGTTCGTCGTCCCCGACGACGTCGTCGCGGTCGCGCCCGCGGTCCTACGGCACCGCCTGCAACTCCGACCGGAGGCCGAGTTGGAGCGCTATACGCCCGACGACGCGGTACGCGCCGCGATCAGCGCAGTCCCGATCCCCCGATGAGCCCCACGCCGCGCGCTGCCTTGGTGGTCGTCGCGTTGGCGCTCGCCGCGCTGGTCCTCCCCGTTTCCGTGACCCTCACCCTCGGCTTGCTCGTCGCGGTCGCCATCGTCGCCGACGCGTGGATTGCCCGCCGACCATTACAGCTGCCGACCTCGGTGCCGACGGTCCTCGCGCGCGGCGTCCCCGCGCCGCTGGCCATCGCAACCGAAGGCGACGCGCCGGAGCGGGTAAAGGTGCGGCAGGCGAACGCGCCCGACCTCGATGTCGAGCCGCCCACCGGGCGCGGCGGCCTCGACGCCACCGTCGTCGCGACGCGGCGCGGTCGTCACGTCCTTCCCCCGCCCGCCGCGCGCCGCGTCGGACCGCTCGGGCTCGGTGCATGGAACTTCCGCGGCGACGCGCCGGCCGAAGTGCTCGCGTATCCCGACCTGCCGGCGGCACAACGCATCGTGATCGCGCTGCGGCAAGGGCGCTTCCGGGAATCGGGCCGCCGCACCCGCGGCCCGCTCGGACTCGGCACCGACTTCGAGTCCGTGCGCGAGTACCTCCCCGACGACGACGTTCGGCAGATCAACTGGCTCGCGACCGAACGACTCGGCCGGCCGATGAGCAATCAGTACCGCATCGAACAGGACCGAGACGTCGTGTGTCTGCTCGACGCGGGCCGGCTCATGAGCGCACCCATCGGGACGTTGACGCGTCTCGACGCCGCTGTCGACGCCGTCACCGCGGTTGCACTCGTCGCCGACGAGGTCGGCGATCGGTGCGGTGTCGTCGTCTTCGACCATGAGATCCGGCGCCGCGTCGTCAACCGCCGCGGCGGCGGACGCGCGGTCGTGCAGGCCATCCTCGACGCCGAACCTCGCCTCGTCGACAGCGACTACGACCTCGCGTTCAAGTCGATCGGCGGTTCGAAGCGCGGTCTCGTCCTGGTTTGCACCGATCTCGTCGACGAGGCCGCGGCGCGATCGTTGTTGCAGGCCGTCCCGATCCTTGTCCGCCGCCATGCAGTCGTTGTCGCCTCGGTCACTGATCCCGACTTGCAACGAGCGGTGGCCCAGAAACCCACGGCGACGCGGGACGTGTACGGCGCCGCGGTCGCGATCGACGTCCTCGATGCTCGGACGCGAGTCGCGGCTCGACTGCGCGGCATGGGCGCGGTCGTGATCGAGGCACCGCCGGCCCGGCTCGGCGAAGCGTGCGTCGCGGCCTACCTGCGACTCAAGGCGCGTGCGCGCCTGTAGCCGACCGCGGCCGGCCGAGGATGAACACTCCGGCCCAGAACGCGATCCCGAGACCGAAGCCAACCACGGAGACGAATCCGAGCGACTGACCCGACGGCGTGATGAAGCCCTCGACGACTCCGGCCAGCACCAGCAACAACGCGACGCCGATGAACATCTCCGCCCCCGCGCGCGCTTCGGCGACGATTGCTTCGCGGCGCGGTCGGGTGCCGGGATCGATCATCGCCCAACCGATGCGGATGCCGGCCGCGCCCGCAACGACGATGCAACTCATCTCCAGCACGCCGTGCGCGAGGACCTGCTGGAACAACGGTGGACCGTTGCCGGCCGCGATCGCGATCCCGAACGTCGCGCCGAGGGTGACACCGTTGTAGAGAAGCAGCAGAAGCGCACCGACACCACCGAGGATTCCGCCCGCGAACGCGAGCATCGAGACCCGGATGTTGTTGGTCATGATCTCGCTCGAGAACTGCGCCTGCTCGTCGACCGAGATTCCCCAGTCCTCACCCCGGCTGCGCGGCTCCGAGACGTACTGGAAGTCGCCCGGCACGAGACCCATTCCGGCGCCCGGATCGCGCCACGCCCAGTACCCCCCGAGCAGCGACGGACCGAACAAGCACAGCGCGGCGATCGCCAGAATGCCGGGGCGTTCGCGCACGCGTCGCCAGAAGCCGTGCGTCACGAACTCTCGCACCGTCCCGCCGCGGCGCGCGGTGTGATACACCGCGACGCGACCCCGCTGCACCAACCCTTCCAAACGGCCGACCAGCGGGTGGCCTGGGAACTGCCGACGCGCGATCGCGAGATCCGCTGAGGTCGCGCGATACGTCGTTCCGAGCCGCCGAACCCCGACCGCGCCCAGCCGGGCGGGACGGCTTCCCGCGCGCTGCACGAGTTGCTCCAACTCCGTCCACGTCGGTGTCCGCTCGGCGACGAACTCGTCTACCGTGCTCACGTGGACCTCGACACGCGCATCGTGGTCGCGACGCCCGAAGGCGTAACAATCGACCTCGTGCTCGCGGGCTTGGGTTCCCGCTTCATCGCGCGTCTCCTCGACACCTTGATTCAGCTCGCGATCATTCTGGCACTCTCGATTCCGGCCGCTGTACTCACTCAGTGGAGCGGCTTCGCGATCGCAGGCTTCGTGATCACGCTGTTTCTCGTCATGTTCTTCTACGACGTGCCGTTCGAAGTCTGGGGCGGCGGCCGCACACCGGGAAAGCGTGCGCTCGGTATCCGTGTCGTCGGCGCAGGCGGGGAACAGGTCGACTTCCTTTCGAGCACGATCCGCAACGTGGCCCGCCTCGTCGACTTCCTCCCGATCTTCTATCTCGTCGGATCGATCTCGATCGTGGCGACGTCACATGCACAACGGCTCGGCGACATCGCGGGTGGCACCGTGGTGATGCGAGACCGATTCAGCCGGATGGCCGCGCCGCCGTACCCGATTCCGCTCACCGTGCCGCCGCCGCAAGTCGCGGCCTGGGATGTGTCGGCGGTCAACGCGGCCGACGTGCAAGTGCTGCGCCACTTCCTCGACCGGCGCATTTCCCTCCCGTGGGAAGTCCGTTCATACTTCGCGAGTGAGTTGTGCCGCCGGTACTGGTACAAGGTTCCGGGCCTTCCG
>JBEVDP010000407.1:0-5324 GCA_040513235.1 Acidimicrobiia bacterium
CCGAGCGCGGAGCTCTCGGCGGGGTCGAGACCCGCCGCCGGCTCGTCGAGACAGACGAGCGCGGGTTCGGCCGCGAAGGCGCGGGCGACGCCGACCAGCTTGCGCTGCCCTTGGGACAGCCGGTTCGGGAGGAGGTCGGCGACGCCCGCGAGGTCGACGCGCGCGAGCGCGACCTCGACTCGCGCCTCGGCGCCGCGTCGGCGCGGTCGTAACAGATCAGCGACAGCCCAGCCGAGCCGCGATGGTTCAGCCGCGACGCGCAGGTTCTCGGCCACGGTGAGGTCGTCGAAGAGCTCGACGGTCTGCCACGTTCGCCCGAGACCCGCACGTGCGCGCCGGTATGCGGGCGCGCCCGAGATGTCGCGACCCGCGAACTCGACTCGGCCGGTGCTCGCGACGAACCCTGTCACCGCGTCGATGAACGTCGATTTGCCCGCACCGTTCGGTCCGATGAGACCGACCAGCCGCCCCGGCTCGACCACCAGATCGACGCCGTCGAGAGCCCGCACGCCGCCGAACGAGACCGCGAGCTCGGTCGTCTGCAACAGCGGTGCCATCACGCCTCCACCGCAACGGCCGCGGCGCGCGGGGCGACGCGCGGCGCCGGCGTTTGACGCGAGCGTCGCCGGTGCGGGAGCGCAGGGGTCCGTACGCCTCGAAACGCGCCCGCGATCCCGTTGGGATTGAGCACCGCTGTGCACACCAGTCCGAGCCCGCTCAGGAGCAGCGTGTACTCGCTGCCGACGCCAAAGAATTCGTCGAGCGCGGTGAACGCGACGCCGCCCGCGACGAGGCAACCGCCGACCACTGCGCCGGTGACGCTCGAGATCCCGCCGAGATACGCGTAGGCGAGGAAGAGCAGGGACGCAAGGCTGCCGAAGAACACCGGCGACACCGCGCCGAAGCGGTACCCCGACAGCGCGCCGCCGATGCCCGCGATGAACGCCGCGATCGCGAACGCGAGCAGCTTGGTGCCGGCAACGTTCACCCCGGCCGCCGCCGCGGCGCGCTCGTTGGCGCGCACCGAGAGCATGTGCCGCCCGGTTGCCGACCGGCGCAGGTTGGCGACGAGCAAGCCGAGCAGCGCGACGACCGCCAAGCAGAGGATGCCGAACCACGGGTTGGGCAGCTTGCCGTCGAGCGAACCCGAGTCGTTGGGTCCGAAGCCGATCCCGAACAGCCGCGGTGGTGGGACCGGCGCACCGTCGACACCGCCGGCCCACGTCGGGTGCTTGAACACGACGTTCTCGACCGCGACCGCAGCCGCGAGCGTCACGATCGCGAGATTGACGCCGCGTACGCGCAGCGCGGGGATCGCGGCGAGGAGACCGAATGCCACGGCGACGGCCGCGCCGAGCAGCGGACCGAAGGGGAAGGCGATCCCGTGCTCGACTGCCAGCTTCGACATCGTGAAGCCGGCCACGCCCGCGAGCGTCATCTGGAAAAGGGAGATCTGCCCGACGAAGCCGGTCAGCACAACGAGCGAAAGGCAGATCACGATGCCGACGAGTGAGTTGGTGATCGCCAGCCGCCACGTCGGCCCGAGGAACAGTAGCCCGGCCGCGGCCGCGACGACCGCGATCGCGAGCTTGGCCGGCACCGCGCGCGGGCGCGGCGCGAACGGAAGGTGTGTCGTCTCGAGCGTGGCGCGAGTCGGCAGCCGTTCGCCGCGTATGAACAGCACGACGACGATCACGAGGAACGGCACCGCTTCCTTGACGCCCGGGATCGGCGCGCCGCCCGCGTGCGGGAACCACGACCGCGTGCTGAGGAACTGCACCCACGTGGCAACCATCGCGATGCCAAGACCGGCCGCGGTCGTGAGTCCGAACGACGTGAAGTTGCCGAGCAGTGCGGCGCCGAGCGCCGGAACGATAAGCAGTGTGATCGTGATCGGGTCGATCGACCCGTTCACGGTGGCGACGAGCACGCCCAGCAGCGCGGCGAGCATCGTCGAGAGCACCCAGTTCGCCCCCGCGAGCACGTCGGGGGAGAAGCCGAGCACCACTGCGCCCTTTTCGTTTTCCGCCGCGGCGCGAGTCGCGAGGCCGAAGCGCGTGAACCGGAACAGCGCCCACAAGACGATTGCCAGCAGAATCACGATGCCCGCGAGCTCGAGCTGGTCGCGGGGGATCGTGACGCCGCGCGGGAGCTCCACGGGCTGCTTGTCGAGGACCGGCTGCACCGGTCGCGGCGTGCCGCCGAACCGCAGTGTGATGATCGCCTGCAGCAGGATCATCACCCCGACCGACGCAACGACCTTGGCGAGGGGCGGTGCGTACCGCAGCGGGCGGAATACGAGCAGGTGCAACAGCAGCCCCATCGCGGCCGCGACGACCAGCGTGATCACGAGCGCGGGCCAGAACGACTTGGGTTGGCCGAGCCCGACGAACGTCGGCCAGTTGGCGAGTTCGACGCCACCGGCGCCGAAGGTGTGCGCGATCCCCTCGACGACGGCGAGCGGGTTTGGCAGCGGCGGGATCACGAGCTCACCGGTGCGTCGCAGCGAGTCGTACACATAGGCCGCGTACATCGCCACGGCCGCGCTCGCGAAGTTGACGACGCCCGAGCCGCGGAATGTCAGCACGACGGCCAACGCGATCGCGGCGACGAGCGCACCGGTCCCGATGCCGAGCAACAGCGCGCGCACCTGATCGGACGGGGCGACGACCGCCGCGAGCAACATGATCGCGGTGGCCCCGCCGAGCCAGAGGGATTGGGTGCGCCGGGCGGCGGCTTGGGCCACGGTCCGCCTCAGGACGCCGGCGCGGTCTCGATGGCCTGGCCGTTGAGCGCGTTCGCGATCGAGGTCCACGAACCGTCGGCATACTGCTGCACGCCCATCTGCGTGCCGCACAGCGACTTGAACACGGCGTCGAAGCCGCAGCGCATCGGACCGGCGACCAGCATCATCGGCCCGGTGAAGCCGGCCGCGGCCGTCCGCATCGACTCGCTCGTCACCGCGTCGGCGCCGACCTGGTTCACGAGCTTCACCGACGTCAGCAAGTTCGCGAACAACGGACCCGCGTAGCCCGTGTACTCCGCGTCCGCAGGCCCGTACTCGGCGATCTTGGAGAGGTAGGTGCTCATGCCCGACTCGTCGTCGGGGATGAAATAGCTGTAGCCGAGGTCGCCGAAGTACCAGCCGTCGGGCACGGGGTCGTCGAGCCCGAGGTCGGCGAGATGGCTCGTCATCGGCGTGCCGTAGCAAAGGCCGGTCGTGAGCACCTTCGGCTGCACGCCGAGCGACTGCAACGCGTCGTAAGTTGCCGCGCAGCCCTGGACGGTGAGCAGCGGGACGAACAGGTCGGCCGTATCGCCGCCCGCGGCCTGGATGGCGGCTGCGACGTCGGGCGCGGTGGCGGTATCCGGAACCGCGACCGCCTTCACATCGGTAATGCCCTGCGCTTCGAGGCCCGGCTTCAGGAAGAGGTCGACGCTGGCTTGTCCCGAAGCGTTGTCGGCATGCACGACTGCAACCGACTCGACGTCGTCGAGGTACTCGCCGACGAACGTCGACATGCCCTTCACGACACCGACCGCGCCCGGGGTGAACGCGTACGCATCGGCCGCGATGAAGTCGTCGGGAACCGCAGGGAAGCCGACGATCACCGGCTTCTTGCCCGACAGGGTCGAGTAGAACGAGCCGTTGCCGACCACCATCACGCCGGTCATCACGAACGCGATGTCGTCGTTGTTCAGCATCTCGGTCGCGCACCGTTGGCCGTCTTCTTCGGCCTGCACGATGCACTCGACGATCTCGACCGGGTGGCCGCCGGTGCCGCCGAGTTCCGTGTTGACGTATGAGACCGCGGCTTCGAGCCCGATCGTCGCTTCCGGGAAGGCGGGCACGCCGCCTTCTTGGTTGACGTAGCCGATCACAACGGGTTCGAGGCTCTCGTCGGCCGGGCCCTCGGTCCCGCCGGTGTAGGTAAGGGCCCACTCGTTTGTGACCGCCGAGGTCTCCTCGACTGCCGGCTCGTCGCCCGTTGCGTCGGCCGCAGGTGCATCGGTTTCGTCGGTCGCGTCGTTGGGTGCGCCGGCTGCGGCAACGTCGTCGTCGTCGTCACCGCCGCAGGCGGCGAACACGAGCAGCGCGGCAGCGCAGAGGGCGCCAATTCTGACCTGGCGGCGAGTTGCGGACACAGTTCCCCCCGGTGCCGGTTGCGTCATCACGACGATGATGCGGTGGGCCCCGACCCCAGACCAGTAGGGAACCCCCTACCCGCGGCCGCGATTGCGCAACGGGCCATCGCCGGTGCATCGTTCCGGCCTCATGACTGATGCTCCCTTCGACACGGCCGAGACCGACCGGCTGCTCACGACGACGCGTGCGGTCCGCAAGCGGCTCGACCTGACGCGGCCGGTGCCGCGTGAGGTGATCCTCGAATGCCTCGACGTCGCGGTGCAGGCGCCGTCGGGCGGGAACGCGCAGGTCTGGCGCTGGCTCGTCGTCGATGATCCCGACGTGCGGGCTGCGCTCGCCGCGATTTACCGCCACCGTGCGGAGCCGTATCTCGCCGGTCACCGCGAGGCGATCGGCGACGCACCGCACAGGATCCTGGATTCGTCGGAATACCTCACCGAGCACTTGCACGAAGTGCCGGTGCTCGTCGTGCCCTGCCTGCTCGGGCGCCTGTCCGAGCAGCCGTCGATCGAGGAGACGGCGGGCGCGTTCGGCACGATCATCCCCGCGGTGTGGAGCTTCATGCTCGCGCTCCGCAGCCGCGGCCTCGGGTCTGTGTATACGACGCTGCACCTCGGCTACGAGCGCGACGCGGCCGAGCTGCTCGACATCCCGGACACGGTGACGCAGATCGCGCTGCTGCCGGTTGCATACACGATCGGCACCGACTTCAAGCCCGGCGCGCGCAAGCCCGCCGAGAACGTCACGTACTTCAACGGGTGGAGGCAACGCGCATGAGCGAGCGTCGGGAGGCGGGTATCCCACCGAGCAGCGAGACGCAGGCGGAGCCGACCGGATGGGAGGCGGAGCCGGAGTCGACCCATGGAAGCGAGACGCAGGCGGAGCCGACCGGATGGGAGGCGGAGCCGGAGTCGACCCGTAGAAGCGAGCGGGACCCGAGCGGCCCGGCCCGCGGGGACAAGAGCAGGTGAGCATGTCGATCGAACTCGTTTCGCTGGCGACAATGAGCGTGGTGCTGAGGGCGCCATTGATGCTCGACGGCACGCCGGTCGGCAGCCGCTGGATCTTCGAAGTCGAGTCCGGGGTGATCGAAGGCGAACGCATCAACGCCAAGATGAAGGGCGAACCACGTTGCTATCCTTCATTACGGCGTTGGCACTGCGCATTGGGCGAAAAA
>JBEVDP010000408.1:0-6562 GCA_040513235.1 Acidimicrobiia bacterium
TGCCGGCAATCAACTACAGCGGCGGCGAACGCACGAGATCGCAGTGGATGTTCCACTATCAGGTCGGCTCACTCGAAGAGGAGCCGCCGGTGCTCGCGGCCCGCATGGTGGCGCGCGGCTTACAGCGAGCCGCGGTTGTGTTCGACCAGTCGCCCGTCGGTCGCCGGTACGCGGAAGCGTTCGAAGCGGCGCGGGCGCGCCTCGGTTTGGAAGTCACGGATACGGCAGTCATTTCGCCGCTCGCGGAGGACGCCGAGCCGTTGCTCACCAGGTTGCGCGAGTCAGATCCCGACGTCCTCGTGTACTTCGGGCTCGGGGTCGCTTCGCGCGCGGTCGCGCTCGCCCGGATCGCCCTCGCGTGGGACGTCCCCGTGCTCGCCAACTCGGCGTTGATGTTCGGGTACGCGCGCCCCGAATGGCGCGACGGCTACGCGGGCTGGGAGTACCTGGACACAGTCGCCGACGACAATCAGGTCCGAGCCGCGCTGCGCGCCCAGTCGAAGCGCGCGGCAGGCCCGATCGGCTGCGCCGCGTACGACATCGGCCGCCTGCTCGGCGAGGCCGTGGCGCGCTCCGAGCACCTGACTCGCGCGGGCCTCGCGGACGGGCTGCGCCGCGTGAAGCAACTACCGGCCGCCAGTGGGCACGACGGGACGCTGATGGGCTTCGGCAACTACGACCACGCCGCGCTGAAAGGACATTTCCTCGTCCTGCGAGCCTGGCGCGAGGGCAGGAGTGTGCAGGTTTCAGACGCATAGCCCGGTCTAGACAGACGGTGTGGCGGGCGTGAACACGACCTCTGCGGCCGCCGCGTCGGCGTGGATGAAGCGCAGCAGCTGCTGACCCTCCGTCGTCAGCGCGGCCCGCGCTTTCTTGGTGAGATTGGCCCCATGGCGGATCGTCAACGTCGCGCGCCCCGTCTTCCGGTCGAACGCGTCGGCCCAGACGCCGAAAAGGAAACCGTCGGAGAGCACCGTGCCGAGGACGCGGCCGCCTGGCGTGAAGTCGACGGCGCGCATTGCCTCGGGAATGACGCGCGTCCGATCCGCGTGTGACAGCAGCACGTTGTCGTACTCGGGAAGGAACCGCACCGGCGCGGGAGTCTCGGGATCAGGTCGCGGTGCGTCAGGGACGTCGAACACCTCGCGGCCGCGTTCGTCGCGGAACGTCCGGAGGCTCGGCCGCAGTCGTTCCACGACCTCGCGCAGACCTGTCAACCGAGACCACGCGGCAACGTCGGCGACGGTCGCCGGACCGAATGCGGCGATGTACCGATAGACGACGTCGGAGATCGATGGACGCGCCTTCAACTTCTTGCCGAGCCACGCTTCGACGGTCGTCGTGCGCACGATGCCGCTCCGGCGCCACAACCCTCGGGGCGGCACCTGCACGAGCGCGAGCTTGTGCCGCACCAGCTCCGCGAGTGCGGCCGGTTCGACGCCGGGGAACTGCGCCGCGAGCGCGGCGCGCAACTCCGTACCGGTGCGCGGTGCTTCGGCGAACAAGTCGCGGGCGAAGGCCAACACCGGCTCCGCGTCGACTCCCGGTAAATGGGGGGCGGCATTCGGGTGGCGCGACAGTTGCCCGTCGAGAACGGGTTGCGTGAGGGGCCGCAAGGTGAGCGCGTCGGCCGCGGTCACGAGGTGGATTGTCCCGCGCATGACCCACGTGCGAACGACCTTGCGGTCGAGGAGCAACTGCCCGAGCTCATCGGGGTCGAAGTCGATGAGACGCGACCACAGCGCGACGTAGGGATTCGAGGGCTCCTGCGCTTGGAGTCCGACGAGATGTTCGATCACGTCGATCGTGGGCATCGAGACGCGTTCAAGCAGGAATTGGCGGGCGAGCGTCGCCCGGTTCAGGGCGCGAGGAGAAAGGACGTCATCGGCCATGGCTGACATGATGGCCGCGTGAGCAAGGTCCGTCGCATCGACGTCGCCGAACGCCGGGCCCGGCTCGGTGTACGCCATCACCTCGCGCGTGCGGCACGAAGCACAGATGTCGTGACGGTCGCGCGTGACCTCGTCGGCCTGCACGCGACCGATCCGGCGACAGTCTTTTTGAGCGCGGCCGCTCGGTTGAAAGAGCCGGCGCGAGCGGTTGCCGACCTGGAACGCGCGCTGTACGACGAGCGCTCGCTGGTACGGACGCTCGGCATGCGTCGCACGATGTTCGTGTTGTCGCGCGACCTGGTGCCGGCGGTGCAGGCCGGTGTCACCGATGCGCTCGTGCCCGGACAACGCAAACGGCTCGTACGTGAGATCGAGGAGAACGGGATCGCCAGTGACGGCTCCCGCTGGCTGCGCGCGGTCGAAGCCGACACGCTCGCCGCGCTCGATGTGCGCGGCGAAGTGACGGGATCCGAGCTGTCGAAGGCCGTTCCCGCGCTGCGGACGAAGCTCTCGTACGGCGAAGGCAAGACGTGGGCCGGCACGACCGGCGTCACGACGCGTCTGTTGTTCCTCTTGTCGACGGAACAGCGCGCGGTGCGTGGCCGACCTACCGGCTCGTGGACGAGCACGCAGTACCGCTGGTCTCCGATGGCCGCGTGGTTCCCGGACGGCATCGCGCGGCTCACGGCCGCGGAGGCTCGTGCCGAGCTCGCGCTCGCGTGGCTCGCGACGTACGGGCCCGCGACGACCGCCGACCTGAAGTGGTGGACCGGTTGGCCGCTCGGGCAGACCCGCACTGCCCTCGCGGCGATCGGCGCGGTGGACGTGGCGCTCGACGAGGGGCACGGGTGGGTGCTGCCCGGCGACATCGCCCCGGTGAAAGCGCCCGCGTCGTGGGCGGGGTTGCTGCCTGGGCTCGATCCGGCCGCGATGGGCTGGCACGAACGCGACTGGTATCTCGGCCCGCATCGTCCCGCCCTGTTCGACCGCAATGGAAACGTCGGCCCGACGGTCTGGGTCGACGGCCGTATCGTCGGCGGCTGGGCGCAACGGGCCGACGGCGAGATCGCCTACGAGCTGCTGGAGAAGGTCGGCACGGACGCCGAAGCCAAGGTCGAACGGGCGGCAAAAGACCTGGTGGGATGGCTCGGCGCGGCCCGCGTCACCCCCCGCTTCCGCACTCCCCTGGAGCGCCGCTTGAGCACTTAGGGCCGCCGCCAAGGCGCCGAAGTGGCCGGGCGCGTCCGCTCTTGGAGCGCGCGTGCCTGAGGCGAGGGAATGCGGCGCACGTATCGTGCGACGCCCGAGCCGGGGCCCGAGCGGCCCTCTGAGCGGAGAAGATGTCTCACCCGGATGTCATCCTCCGAGCATGCAGACAACGCTTGAAGTGATCGAGGTCCGGTGGGAGCCGTGCGCGGCGTTCGCGTCCGACGGCGACGGCGTGTGCCGCGAGTGCGGGTGGCTCGACGACGAGCACCCCGTAGAACTGGCACGCGCGAGTTAGGCGGTGCGCTTCTTGGCCGGGGCCTTCTTGGCCACGGTCTTCTTCGCCGGCGCCTTCTTGGCCGCCGCCTTGCGCGGCTTCGCGGGCGCGTCGTCTTCCTCGTCCTCCTCGTCGGCCGTGAGGTCGATCGCGTGCGCGCCGCTCGCGGGGTGGCGCTCCTTGGCGGTGGCGGCCTTCGCGAGCGACGCTTCGAGCGCGGCCACCAAGTCGAGCACCTTCGCGGGCGCTTCCACTTCCGGTTCGCCGACGATCTCTTCGCCCGCGGCCTTGCGCTCGATCAGGTCGAGCAACTGTTCGCGGTACTCGTCGTGGTACTTCGTCGCGTCGAACGACTCCGACGACAGCGACTCGATGAGCTGCTTGGCCATGAGGCGCTCGCGCTCGGCGATCTCGATGTCGGCCGCCTCGTCGGGGATGAGCCCTTCCCGCGACACGATCTCGTCGGAGTAACGCATCGTCGAGACGCAGAGCATCCCGTCGAGTGGACGGATCGCGACGAGCCGTTCTTTCGAACGCATCACGATGCGACCGATCGCGACCTTGTTCATCTCTGTCATCGCCTCGACCAACAGCTCGTACGGCTTCACGCCGCGCGCGTCGGGTACGAGGTAATACGGCTGCTCGTAGAACAACGGGTCGATGTCGTCGAGGTCGACGAACTCTTCGATCTCGATGGCGTGGCTGCCCTTGGGCCGCAGCGTCTGGATCTCCTCGTCTTCGACGAGGACGTACTTCCCCTTGGAGATCTCGTAGCCGCGCACGATCTGGTCGGCCGAGACCTCCTCGCCGCTGACGTCGGACACCTTCCGGTACCGGATGCGCGCACCGGTGCTCTCTTCGAGCTGGTTGAAGCTGACGTCCTTGCTTCGGGTCGCCGTGACGACCCGAACGGGTACCTGAACGAGCCCGAAGCTGATCGCTCCGGTCCAAATGGCACTAGGCATAGTGTCGAGATTACCTACCTATGGCGGCACGAGTTCATGTAGACATCGAGGGTCGCGCGCTGGCCCTGTCGAACCTCGACAAGGTCCTCTACCCCGCCGCGGGGTTCAAGAAAGCCGACGTCATCGACTACTACCGGCGGATCGCGCCGGTCATGCTCCCCCATCTGGAGGGTCGCCCGCCCACGTTGGTACGGGCTCCCGACGGTCCCGACGGCGAGCGGTTCTTCGAGAAACGCTGCCCGCCCCACCATCCGAAGTGGGTGCCGACCGAGGCGGTCGTCGCCGGCGGCGGGCACCAGGGCTGTGTCATCGAGGAGCTGGCCGCCCTGATCTGGCTGGCCAACCTGGCTGCGCTCGAGCTGCACACCCATCAGTGGACGGTGGCCGACCCGTGGCACCCGACAGCTGTCGTCCTCGACCTCGACCCGGGTCCTCCGGCGACCGTGCTCGATTGCGGCCGCGTCGCCCTCGACCTGCGCGACATCCTCCACCAGCTCGACCTCGACGTCGTCGTGAAGACCTCGGGGGGCAAGGGACTCCACCTCTCGATCCCGTTGAACACCGGCGTTGCGACGCACGACGAGACCAAGCGGTTCGCACTGGCGCTCGGCCAGGTGCTCGAAGCGCGCGACCCGAAGCGCGTCACGGTCGACATGGCCAAGGCCAAGCGACCGAACCGCGTCTTCGTCGACTGGAGCCAGAACGACAGCCACAAGACGACTGTTTGCGCGTACTCGTTGCGCATCCGGGAGCGGCCGACGGTGTCGACGCCGGTTTCGTGGGCCGAGGTCGAAGCCGCGGTCGACGGGGGCGACGAGGACGCGCTCACGTTCGAGACGGCCGCGGTCGTCGATCGCGTCGAGCACCTCGACGACCTGTACGCCGCCACGCTCTCCGTGCGCCAGGAGCTTCCCGCGCTCTAGCTTCGCGGGCATGGAGACGCAGGCGGAGCCGACCGGATGGGAGGCGGAGACCGGAGTCGACCCATAGCGATGGAACTCCGAGATCGGGTTGCGATCGTTACCGGCGCCAGCCGCGGCGTGGGCGCGGCGACGGCTTTGTTGCTCGCGGCGCGCGGGTGCAAAGTCGCGTGCGCGGCTCGCGCGACCGATGCGTCGCCCTTGCCGATCCCGGGCACGATCGACAACACGGCGCGCCGCATCGCCGACGCCGGCGGCAACGCGCTCGCGGTGCCGACCAACCTGGCCGACGACGCCAGCATCGACGCGATGGTGGAACGCACGATCGGCGCGTACGGCCGCGTCGACCTGCTCGTGAACAATGCCGCGATCACGTTCCCGGGCGATCTCGATCTAACCATGAAGCGCTTCGACCTCGTCATGCAGGTCGATCTGCGCGCGTGTCTGCAAGCGATGCTGGCAGTGCTGCCCGGCATGAAGGAACGGGGCGAGGGCGTGATCCTGAACGTCTCATCGCTCGCCGCCCTCAACTATTTCCCGGGCCTGCAGACGTATGGCATGGCCAAGGCCGCGCTCGAACACCTCACGATGGATGCCGCGCACCAACTCAAGCCGCACGGCATCGCGGTCAACACGTTCCGGATCGACGTACCGGTTGCATCTGAGGGGTTCTTGTTCAACATGCCGGACGCGGATCATTCCGACTGGGAACCGCCCGAGGTCGCGGCCGAGGGCATCGTGTGGATGTGCGAGCGACCGCAGTCGTACACGGGGCACAACGCGGGCATGGCCGAACTCCGTGCGATGCACGGGATCATGCCGTCACGAGCGGCCCGTCCACATACGCAGTACGGGGCCGCCGTGACGACAACCCATCTCCGACCCGTCAGTTCTTGAGCACGTCGACCGTCGACGTGCCGGCACCCCGATTCCTCACATCAGATGTGAGCTTTCGTTTCGCTAGACGCGCTCGATGATCATGGCCATGCCTTGGCCGCCGCCGACGCACATGGTCTCGAGGCCGTAACGGCCACCGGTGGTCTCGAGGCCATTGATGAGCGTCGTCATGATCCGGGCGCCAGTCATGCCAAACGGGTGGCCGAGCGCGATCGCGCCGCCGTGCACGTTCAGCTTGTCGAGCGGGATGTTGAGATGTTGCGCGGACGGCAGCACCTGCGCCGCGAACGCCTCGTTGATCTCGAACAGGTCGATGTCGTCGGCAGTGAGGTTGGCCCGCTTCAGCGCCTGGCGGCTGGCCTCGATCGGGCCGAGGCCCATGATCTCGGGGTTCAGCGCGCTCAC
>JBEVDP010000409.1:0-2830 GCA_040513235.1 Acidimicrobiia bacterium
CGCCCGCGAGTGTCCCTTTGCGCGTGTCCACGCTCGATCCCGACTGGTCGGCCCCGGGTGGGGCGGGGGAGACGCTGCTCGCCGAACCGCCCGCTCCGTTGCTCGCGATGGGAACGACGCAGCGGGACGGTGAGTCGATCGCCGATCCGGGCTCGTTCGCGTGAGGTCCGGATGAGCCAGGCGCAGATCCGGAGGCTCCGCAGGAGCGGGCCGGGCAAGCATGAGTAGCGACGTCCAGGACTTCATCGACGCCGGGTTGTACGACCCCGACGACCCCGCGGCCGAGGCCCATCTTGCGCTGCTGCAGTTCCTCGCCGACGAGATGGGGGCGTCGATCCCGGAGTTGGTGCAGGCTCACGAGGAGCAGACGCTCGTCAGCATGTCGGCTTTCCGTGCGCTGCGGCCGGCGGGGGAGCGGGTCACGCTGCGGGAGGCGGCCGCGCGCGCGGGCGCCGACGTCGGCTTCGCGGCGCGCGTGTGGAGGGCGGCCGGATTCCCCGAGCCGCGTCCGCACGAACGGCGGTTCAGCGCGGCGGACGTCGAGATGATGCAACTGTTCCGGGGCACGCGCGACTTCGTCGGCGAGGAACGGACGCTCCAACTCGTACGCACGCTCGGTACCGCGGCCGCGCAGGTCGCCGAGGCCGAGATCGCGCTCGTGCGCACGTCGATGGAGGCGCCGCTCGTTGCCGACGGGCACCTCGTCGACGTCGCCCGCTCGTACCGGACGTTGGTGACAGAGCTGGCGCCGAGGCTGGCCGCCGCGCTCGACACATTGAACCGCCACCACATGGAAGCCATCGGACGGCGGTACTCGGGCTCGAGCCCGTCGCGCGCGAACCTCGTGCCCCTGGTGGTCGGCTTCGCGGATCTCAGCGACTACACCGGGATCTCGGCCCGTCTCGATCCCGAGCAACTCGGGACGATGCTCGACCGCTTCGAGGCGACGACGAGCGATCTCATCGCGGCCGCCGGGGCGAATGTCGCGAAGCGCATCGGCGACGCGGTCATGTTCGTCACCAACGCGCCCGGCGTCGCGTGCGGGCTCGCGCTGGACCTCGTCGATGCCGTAATCGCCGCGGGCTTGCCCAAGTTGCGGGTCGGGCTCGCGTTCGGCGACGTCGTCGTCCGCCAGGGCGACTTCCACGGTCCGACCGTGAACCTCGCGGCCCGGCTCGTCGCGACGGCCGATCCGGGCACGGTCCTCACCGACACCGCGCTGCACGACCGACTCAGCCACGCGCGGGCGTCGTACGTCTTCGTTCCCGCGGGCCGCCTCACCCTCTCGGGCTTCGACGCACCCGTGACCGCGTACCAACTCCTCCGGGCCTGATCCCGCGACTTGCGTGACGGAATTACCGAAACGGCAATTCGGTCACGCAAGTTGGAGGGTCGTGATCTCCCAGGGACGCAGTTCGACCTGACCTTCAAAGGGCGCGACCGGGCGGCCCGCGAGGTCGACGATCCAGCCGCGGGCGGGTGCGCCCTCGTGCTCGATCGTGACGGGTCCGACGTCGCGCGCGGTGCGGAACACGCGCACGACCAGGCCGCCGCTGACGCGGTTCACTGCCGAGACCTCGGCGCCGTCGACTGCCAGTGCGGATCCGGACGCGGGCCGCGCATTGCCGCGCCCGCCGCCGCGCACGCGTTCCAAGGCCACGGTGAACGCATCGGCCGCGCCGTGGAGGTCGGCCGCGCGCCAGTCGCCGCGGTGGGGGAGCACCGCGTACTGCACGCGCTGCTCACCGAGCATCTGGGCTCCCTTCACCGGGTCGGTCGGTCCGGCGGGGTTCGGGCGCAACGACGGTTCTGACCGCGACAGGTAGCCCGTGGCGCGCAGCAGTGTGAGCGCGATCTCGCGGCCATCGTCGACGACTTCGTATTCGAGGAGGCCGTCGTGTAGGAGCGCGCACCCTTGGGTGCCGTCGGTCGCGTCGACGAAGCGCCGGGAGACGAACGTCGGCAGCCCGAACTCGTGCGCCCCGCCCTCGGCGGTGAGGCCACGGTGCACCACGGTGAATGCGCACTCGGCGTCGGAGCCCGCGACGGGTGCGGGCAGCGGGAAGTGCGCGCGGAGCCGGTGATCGCGTGACCGGTTGTCGAAGTCGTGCGTGACGCGCACGAACTTCTCGCCGGGATGCAGCTCCAGCGTCGTGCGGACGGTCGTGGATTCAGTGTTCTCAGTGCGGGCCGAGCACGACTTCTCGTCGCCGATCGCGGCCGCCGGCCAGGCGTAGTCCGATTCGACGAGCACTCGGGCCCGCACGGGTCCGGACTCGAGGGTCGAGATCCGTACTGCGGTCGGCGTCTCGACGATGGTGTCGACGCCCGGCGGCGAGTAGTTGTACGTGTCGCCGCCGTCGCCACTATCGACCAAGCGACCGAGCCCTGCAAGCCGGAGGCCGTCATTCGTCTCGATCGTGTACGTGCCGGTTGTACGGTCGACCGCGACCCTCACGTGCTCGTTGGCGAGCGCGCCTTCGGTTGCGACGACCTTCCCGCCCGGAGGCGCGCCGTCGACGGCTTGGAAGCACGCCCACCCGAACCCGGCGACCGGCCCCGTGTCGAACAGCACCCGCCGTTGCGGCGCGACGAACAACCGCAAGCGCACCGACTTGTCGGCCTCCCCAAGGGAGAGGATGTGCGCTTTCAATTCCGCGAGATCGCAGCGGCTCTCGCCCGGGCCCGCTTCCTGCAAGACGACGTCGACGAACTCGGCCTCCTCGACGATGTCGTACGCCGTCACCTGGCGACCCGCGAACTCCGTACCGCGCATCAGGTCGAGCACCCACCGCACCTTCTGGCCGGTCACCATCGTGCTGTAGCCCTC
>JBEVDP010000410.1:0-3460 GCA_040513235.1 Acidimicrobiia bacterium
CGGCCGACGGGTCGTCGATCCGCGAAGTGGTGTACCCACTCGAGTCGCCGAACGGCGTCGGTCTCTCGCCCGACGGGTCGCGGCTCTACGCCGTCGAGACGCACACCGGCCGTGTGTGGGCGTGGAACCTCGACGGGCCGGGCCAGCTCGCCGCCGGCGCCCAGGTCGTGGGCCCGCGCGGCGGCGAAATGATCTGCGGGCTGCCGGGCATGCAGCTGTTCGACTCGCTCGCGATCGACGGCGAGGGCAACGTCGTCGTGGCGACGCTCGTGACCGGCGCGCTGAGCACCATCGCGCCGAACGGCGAGCTGCTCGACCAAGCGTTGTTCGGCGATCCGATGGTCACCAACGTCGCGTTCGGAGGACCCGACCTGACGACGGCGTACGTCACCTGCTCCGCGACGGGCCGCCTCGTCTCGGCGCCGTGGCCCCGCGCCGGCCTGAAGCTCGCGTATTAGCCGCTTGGCGGGAAGTGCTGGATCTCGATCGCGAGCGGGAGCTGGTACCGGAAGCGGAACGAGCGGTAACCGTCGTCACTCGTTGTCAACGGTTCCAGGTTCACGTCGCGCGACTCGGCGTCGAGTTCGTTCCAGAGCTCGTCGGCCGCGGTGGCCGAGTCGACGAGGACGCCCATGTGCTCGTAGCCGAATGCGTGCATCGGCTCGTCGCGTTCGCGGATGTTGACGTAGGTGCCGCGGCCGACCGCGAAGGTCAGCCGATCGGGGAGGCGGAGTTCGTCGATCTCCCGCCAGCCGAGCCGCGCGCCGTAGAACTCGACCACGTCGGCGCGCCACGCGTCGGTCAACGTGCCCGGCGGGACGCTCATCGCCACATGAGTGAGGCCGCGCGACCGCATGCCCCTGATCATAGATGCGTCGGTAGACCCTGATGATTAGGGTCTACCGACGCATCACGGCGTTGCCGAGTCGACGAGGGGCTGGTTGTGGGACCGTTGCAGGGTGTCAAGGTCATCGAGCTCGCCGGGATCGGTCCCGGGCCGTTCGCAGGCATGCTGCTCTCCGACATGGGCGCCGACGTCGTGCGCATCGACCGCGCCGGCCAGGTGAACCCGCTCGTGTTCGACCGGCCGAACAACGACTCGTTGTCCCGCGGGCGCCGGTCGATCGGCGTCGACCTCAAACACCCTGACGGCGTGGAAGCGGTCCTGCGCCTCGTCGAGCACGCCGACGCGCTGTTCGAGGGCTTCCGGCCCGGGGTCACGGAACGCATGGGGCTCGGGCCCGACGACTGTCTCGCCCGCAACCCGACGCTCGTGTACGGGCGCATGACGGGGTGGGGGCAGGAGGGCCCGATGGCGAAGGCATCGGGTCACGACATCAACTACATCGCGCTCGCGGGCGCGCTCGCCCACTTCGGGCGCGCGGGCGGCAAGCCGACACCACCGATCAACCTCGTCGGCGAATTCGGCGGCGGCGGGATGTTCCTCGCGTTCGGCATCGTCTGCGGGCTGTTCGAGGCGCAGCGGACCGGCAAGGGGCAGGTCGTCGACGCCGCGATGGTCGACGGCGCGGCCACGCTCATGTCGATGATGTGGGGGATGATGAAGCTCGGGGTGTGGGACGAGCAGCTGGGCGTCAACCTGCTCGACACCGGCGCGCCGTTCTACGACACGTACGAGACCGCCGACGGGAAGTTCATCTCGCTCGGCTCGCTCGAACCGCAGTTCTACGCGGAGTTGATGGCGAAACTCGGTCTCGACACCGACAGCGACCTCCCCACGCAGATGGAGCGCATGCGTTGGGAGGAGCTGCGGGAGCGTTTCACGGCGCTGTTCAAGACCAAGACCCGCTCCGAGTGGGACGACGTGTTGCGCGGCAGCGACGCTTGCTACGCGCCCGTGCTCACGATGACGGAAGCCGCGCAAGACCCGCACATCAAAGCGCGGGACACGATCATCGAACGGGGTGGCGTGCTCCAGCCCGCGCCCGCGCCCAGGTTCTCGCGCACGACCCCGACTATCGAGCGCGATCCGCCGTGGCCGGGCCAGCAGACCGACGAGGCGCTCATCGACTGGGGCTTCACCGCCGGCGAAATCGCGAAGCTGCGCGAGGCCGGCGCGGTCGCGTAACGGCCGGCGCCTCTATCCGATCGCGACGCTGACCGCGGTGCCGTTGCAGGTCGCGGTCGCGTTGTCCAGCGTCTCGGCCCAGTCGGTGACGGCGTCACACAGGCCCTCGTCGTCCTGCCCGACGAGCGAGATGCGGACCGCGGCCGCGTCGCCGCTGCGGAACTGCGCGATCTCGCCGCCCGCCCACTGCTCGGCGGCGTCGCGATCGATGAGGAACAACAGGTCGGCCGCGCCGAAGGTCATGCGGCGCACTTCTTCCCATCCGGCGCCGGGCGACTGCGGATCCGGGGCGTCGACGGCAACTTCACCGCCCGTGTAGCGCTCGGGGAACAGCACCTGCGCGGTCGTCGTCGGCGGGTTGGCGTACGCGTCGTCGACCGCCGGCCAGCCGCCTTCGGACTCCAGCGCGCACACGAACGACAACCCTTCGGTGTACGGGAACATGAGCTGGCGCGCGAAGTATTCGGGCGCGTTCTCGAGCGCTTCGGCCTGCTCCTGCAACTCGCCGCTGCCGAGCGAGCCGAGGAGGTCGATCGGGTTCGTCGCGCCGAGTTGGAAGCGCGTCATCGTGAGCGTCGCGTCTCCTTCGATGAGACCGAGGCCCGCGAGCTGCTTGTCGGGATCCGCGGCGCGGACCTCGTCCTCGATTGGGAAGTCGAGCGCCTGGTGCGCGAGCGCGTGCTCGAGTTCGTGCGCGATCGTCGTCAGCTCGAGGCCGTCGAACGGCTCGGTCCCGTCGCCGAGCACGACAAGTTCGCCGGTGTCGGGGTCGTAGTAGCCCGCGACCTGGCTGCCGACGAACTCGGAGTACTCGTCGAGCAGGTCGGTGCCGGCCGGAATGGCTCCGAGCGCGGTGTAGAGCTCTTCGTCGGCGCGCACTTCGTCGGCGGGATAGTCGGCGCGGATTTGCTCCTCGACGCGCGTGGCCATTTCGTCGGCGGATACATAGGTCGGTTCGGGAACTGCTTCGAACTGCAAGCCGCGCTCGTTCTCCACCCATTCGGCGACCGCGTCGTATTGCGCGTCCGGGTCGTCGTCGGGGATCTCGACCGATCCGCCACCGAGCAGCCCGCCCGCGTCCTCGGCCAGGCATTCGGTGGCGCCGCCGAGACCGCCGAGCGCGTCTCCGCCGAGGAGGTCTTCGAGGCCGCTGAGTCCTTCATCACCGAGGAGGTCTTCGAGGCCGCCGAGTCCTTCATCGCCAAGCAGGTCTTCGAGGCCGCCGAGCACACCACCTTCGTCGGCTTCCGCTTCGAGTTGCGCGATGCGCTCCTGAAGTCCCTCGACCTGCGCTTCGAGGTCGTCGACCTTCGACTTCTCGTTTTGGTACGCGTTGAACGCGATCCCGGCCGCGAGGAGAGCGACCGCGGC
>JBEVDP010000411.1:0-4333 GCA_040513235.1 Acidimicrobiia bacterium
CCGCATGGAGTACGTCGTCCCGGCGCGCGGGCTGATCGGGTTCCGCACCGAGTTCCTCACCGAGACCCGCGGCACCGGTCTGCTGCACCACGTCTTCCACAAGTACGAGGCCTGGCACGGCGAGCTCCGGACGCGTCCGACCGGTTCGCTCGTCGCCGACCGCCGCGGCCTCACGACGACCTACTCCTTGATGAACCTGCAGGACCGCGGTTCCATGCTCGTCGGGCCCGGCGTCGAGTGCTACGAAGGCATGATCGTGGGGGAGAACGCCCGTCCCGACGAGATGGACGTGAATCCCACCAAGGAGAAGAAGCTCACGAACGTGCGCGCCGCGGGCTCCGACGACCTCGTCCGGCTCGTCCCGCCGCGCCTCATGTCGTTGGAGCAGGCGCTCGAGTTCATCGCCGACGACGAATGCGTCGAGGTGACGCCGAAGAACGTCCGCTTGCGCAAGGTGATCTTCTCGGCGAGCGAGCGCGCGGTCAAGCGGAAAGCCGGCCGCTGAGCCACATCTGCGCAGTTGTGAGAGCGTCGCGGTAGTACGGCTCGCGCGTATAGCCGCCGTGACCTTCGAGCGGGTCGCGCAGCGGAACTTCCCAGTCGCACTCGCCCACGGCCTCGACAGGCCCGCCGATCGGATCCGTGATGCGGTACAGGTTGATCCAGCGGTGGTCGAGCCGGTGGGCGAGCACCGCTGTCGTGTTCAGCGGGAAGAAGGCGGGGAAGTACCGCCGGTACAAACGGTCGAGTGGCGAGCCGTAGGTGATCAAGGCGACGCGGTCGACGGCTTGACCCTGGCGCAGGAGCGCGGCGACGGCGATCACCGAGCCTTGGCTGTGGGCGGAGACGATGACCGGGCTGGTGCGGTCGCGCGGGTCGGTGCTCGCGGGATCACCGTTGGTCAGTTCCGCGATGCGCGACCCGAGTTCGGGTACGGCGCGCTCCGCGTAGCAGGGCGGCGCGAGCGGATGCGCGTGTCGAGGCCAGAACGTCGTGATGTCCCACACGATCCCGACCCGCCGGCGCCACGTCGCATTGTTGTACGACATGCGGGCCACGGCGACGAGGCCGACGGCGAACAGCGCGATGGCGCGGCTGCCCGCAACCGTGAGGCCGCGCCAGGCTGCCCCCGACGTGTCGAGCTGCAACTCCGTCGCCCAGCCCTGATCGATTGCGACGACGACAGCCGCACCGCCGACAACGACGGGGACGAGTACCGCCATCACCATTGCGACGTACCGGGGGATCCCGTCGACGCGTTGTGCAGCCCGCACCATGCGGTCGCGTTCATCCTGCGCGGGCCGGTCGAACAGCTTGCGCAGCCCCATTGCGATGCCCGCGCCGACGACGATTGCGGCCGCGACACCGATCACGATGGCCGTGCCGCGCGCCGCCCACGCGATTGCTTCGGGGAGGACGAGTGCCCGCGTGTCGGGTTCGCCGAGGAAGTCAGCGCCCCACACGATGACGCCCGCGGAGAACGCCGCGCCCAACACGAGCGCGACGAACGCCGCGACAGCCGCGGGCCAGCGGGACGTGACGAGCAGGAGCGCGACCGCGGCGAGTTGCGCGACGAACAGGTAGGTGACCGTGCTCTCGACGCCCGGAAGCTGCGCGGGGACGCCGTTCGGCATGGCGGTCTCGGTCCAACCGAACCATGCGATTGCGGCGAGCGCGGCCCACGCGGTCGCCAGCGCGGCCAAGCTGGCGCGGACACGGGGGCGGCTCACGTGCGCGGGAATGTTCGGGAGCGCGAGCAGCGCGACGGCGACGAGTGTCGCGATCGCAAGGAGGAACGGAAGTTCGCCGCCGTCGGTTGTGCGCATGAACGCGTACGAGAGCTGCGCCGCGATCGTCGCGATCGCGGCGGCGACGTGTAAGTGCCGGAGCAAGCGGCCCCGGGCGCGCCCGTCCCACAGTTCGGGGTGATCGAACGGCGTCTGGGTGACGAGCGGCATCACCGTGACCTCGGGCACGTACTCCTCGGCCTTCTGCCACGTCGACCGAGCCAGCCACCACAGCAACGCGACGACCGCGACGGGGAGCAACAGCGACGCGGCCAGGCGGCGGCCAGGTTCGGACAGCCAGTCCCACGCGAGGAACTTCGTGTACCAATGGCGGCGTACGCACGCGGCGTCGCTCCCGCACTGCCATGCGAGCAAGTCGGTGCTCACGATGTAGGTCGCGCCGACGAGTGTGATGGTGAGAGAGAGCGCGAGGAGTCGCGTGATCGCTCGCGCTGCTCGGTCGCGCGTGCGGTGCATCGCGTTGGCCGCGTTCACGAGCGCGAACGGCGCGAGCAACACCCACGTCGCGCGCATCGGGCTGCCCGACGTCAGCCCGCCCCACGCGTAGGCCTCGCGCGTGATCCCGTCATCGGGCTCGATGCTCCGGCGCCAGAATCCCGATGCCGCGTCCCCGGCGACGAGCTTGGGGTTCGGGTCGCCGAGCACGCTCGCGGGCGGCGACCCCGAAACGCCGTGCACCCGCAACTCGACGAAACCCACGGGCGTGCATGCTTGCAGGCCTCCGAGACGGTAACGTAGAGAGGTGACAGAAAGTACGAAACAGAGACGGATCCAGGTCCGTGTGGCACACCACGACTTCGAGTTCTCGTCCCTGGCGATCGAGACGACCGCGGCCGAGCTGACGCCCGAACCGACGCGGGAGTGGTACGTCCTGATCGGTGGACGTCGCTTCCCACCGAAGCAGATCCTCGAAGCCGTCACGGGACTCGACCGCGCCGACTTCACGACGCACCAAGCCCGTCGCATTTGGCAACGGCTCGGATTCGGCGTGCATCGGCTCTCGAAGCCGACGACGTCTCTCCCTGCCGAGGGTGCCCCGGAAAGGGCACGCGGGCCGCACGGCGGGGCGGAGGCGCGACGGCTTCGACCGTTCGCTGGTCAGTGGGTCGCGCTCGTCGGAACCGAGGTGATATTTGCGGATGCCGACCCGCGAGCAGTCGTTGAGTGGTTGCGCACCCACGACCGCCGCGCCGATGCGGTGTTTCGTGTTCCCGCTCATGCGTCCGAGATCGGTAGCGCGATGAGTCAGCCGCTGTGAGATATGCGTACGCAGAGCTGCTCGACGACGACGCTGAGATCGCGCGGCCGGTCCTCGATGTCGTCGTCGAGGGAATGGCCGAAGCTCCGATTCGATGCCTCGTCGACTCGGGGTCATGCAACACGCTGTTGCCCGCGTGGTCGGCGGAACTTGCCGGGGTCTCGCTCACGAGTGCGGAGCGGCGCGCGCTCGGAACCGGCGGCCTGACCGTAGAAGCGGCGTTCGCTACGACGCGACTGACTCTCGGCGAACACTCGTGGGAAGCGGAAGTAGGTTTCTGTGAACGCTGGCCCTATGGCTTCGGATTGCTGGGACAGACGAGCTTCTTTCGCTTCTTCGTCGTGACGATGCGCGCCGCCGACTGGGAGCTCGAAGTCGAACCCGCCTGATCACGCGCGACCCGGCCGGGGCCATAGGGCCCCGGCCGGGTGCGGCGGCACCGAGGTCGATGCGGAGGCTCGGTCAACGTCGCCTCGGCACCACGCACTCGGGTTCAGGCAGCTACGAGTTCGTCTTCGTCTTCGTCCTCCTCTCCGTTGGTCGTGGTCGTTGCGATCTCCGGTGCAGCCTCGAGGTCGAGGTGCGGGAGGATCCGGTCGAGCCACTTCGGCAGCCACCAGTTGGCGCCGCCCCTGAGGCTCATCGTCGAGGGCACGAGCACCATCCGGACGAGCGTGGCGTCGAGGAACACCGCCACCGCGAGTCCGAGGCCGAACATCTTGATCGTCGCGTCCTCGGAGCCCACGAAGGCGAGGAAGACGCTGATCATGATGATCGCCGCGGAGGTGATCACCCGGGCCGTCGAGGCGAGCCCGTCGACCACCGACTTGTGACTGTCGCCGTTCTTCACGTACTCCTCACGGACCCGAGAGAGCAGGAACACCTCGTAGTCCATGGAGAGGCCGAACAGGATGGCGAACATGATCATCGGCACGAACGGGTTGACCGGAATGGTCGCCTCGAGGCCGAGCAGTTCCTTGCCCCAACCCCACTGGAACATCGCAACGATCACGCCGTAGGCGGCACCGATCGACAGCAGGTTCATGATCGCCGCCTTCAGCGGCACGAGCACCGAGCGGAACACGATCATCAGGAGCAGGAACGACAGCAGCACGACGGCGGCGATGAACAGCACCAGCCGTTCCGAGATGCGCTGACTGAGGTCCTCTTCCAATGCGGTCTGCCCGGTGACTCGTGCCACCGCGCCGGTGTCGGCGACAGCTTCGGGGAGCACGTCGGCTCGAATGCGCTTGAGCGTCGACGCGGT
>JBEVDP010000412.1:0-8184 GCA_040513235.1 Acidimicrobiia bacterium
CCCCCCACCATCAAACACCCCCGGCGCCCTCTCGGGGGGGGCCCCCCCCCCCCCCCCCCGCCGCCCGCGCCCCCGACCCGAAGCAGCAGTTGGGTGTACGTCACCGACCTCGCGCCGCGGCGACGCATGGAACAGCCGAGGGGCGAGACCGCGCGGCCACGTGCTCCTCGGGGGTGGGATCGAAGTGCCGGAAGAGGGCGAGCAAGCGCGCCTTGCGGCGGTCCTCGTCGCACGGATCCGAAGCGCGTTCGGCCGGCTGTGTGCGCGAGGTGAGTTGCACGATTTGACCCCTCTGCGGCGCCTTCACTCCCACATCGTAAGGCCGCTTCCCTGACACGGGCCGTCATGGAAACCAAAGAGTTTCTTCGATCGGCCTGCGGTCGATGCCATCGGTACCTGGCCGATCAGTGGGCATGCCCGGCGCGGCTTGTCGAGGATCGAACCTTCTCCGATTACCGCGAGCCACGACGGGATCAGCGGCTGCGGCCGTGCTCCATCTCTTGCAGGGCGATGTTCGGCCGCCCGCGGCCGGGGCTGGTGCTGACGCCGGCAGCGGCAGGAGCAGCGGTCGCCAAACCAATCGCCGCAACGAGGCTGAGGGCAAGAAGTGCACGCTTCATGGGGGGCTCCTTTGTCGGATCTTCCAACCCTGTAGGCGCGACAGGGGTGTGCCACGCGGTGGCACGCGTAGCCTCTCGCCAGCAAAGGAGTCGAGGCGGCAAAGGAGTTGAGGCATGGCCTACGCCCGCAACGGTGACGTGGAGCTCTACTACGAGACGTTCGGGGAGCCGACGGACCCGGCGCTGTTGTTGGTCAACGGGCTCGGGAGTCAGTGCATCAACTATCGCGTCGAGTGGTGCGAGAAGTTCGCGGCCGAGGGCCTCTTCGTGATCCGGTTCGACAACCGCGATGTCGGCCTGTCGACCAAGTTCGCCGGCTTCGAGCCAGATGTCATGGGTGTCGCGCGTGCGGTCGCGGAGGGCCGCGCGCCGAACGTTCCGTACACGGTCTCCGACATGGCCGCCGATGCGGTCGCCGTGCTCGACGAACTCGGCATCGATCGTGCGCACGTGATGGGACTTTCCATGGGCGGCATGATCGTGCAGACGCTCGCGATCGAGCATCCGGATCGGCTGCTTTCGATGACGTCGGTGATGTCGAGCACCAGCGACCGCGATGTCGGCCACTCGTCGGCCGAGGCGCAAGCGCTGATGATGTCGCCCGCGCCGCGCGACCGCGCCGGTTCGATCGCGCGATTTCTGGAGGCGCAGCAGGTGTGGGGCAGTCCCGCGTGCTTCGACGAAGCGCGCCTTACGCAGTGGGCCGGTGAGGTGTTCGACCGTTGTTTCGAACCCGCCGGCCAAGCGCGGCAGATGATGGCGATCAGCGCGTCACCCAGCCGCACGGCCGCACTCGGCGACGTACGCGTGCCCACGCTCGTCATGCACGGGTCGGCCGACACACTCATCGACGCCAGCGGTGGTCGCCGCACGGCGGACGCAATTCCTGGTGCGCGGTTCGTGCTCATCGAAGGGCTCGGGCACGACTATCCGCCCGAGTATTGGGATCAGTGGGTCGAACTCGTCACGACGCACGCGCGCGCGGCGGCGCGCCCGTAGCTATTCCGTGCCCGCGCGGCTGGTGTGGGTCGCCGAGGCTTGCTCGGGCCCGACGAACGGGAGCAGCGCGAAGTAGGTGAGGCTGTCGAGGAGTGCGGGTAGCTCGCGCGTTCGGCCTTCGAGAATCTGGAAGTAGATGCGCGTGAAGATGCCGCCGATGATCAACGGAAGCATCTCCTCGAATGGCCGCGGCGAGGGGACCGTCGGCGTTGCCCCCGCGAAGATGCTGCATGACTCCCGTATCGCGACCATCACACGCTCGTGACCGACGGGTCCGGCGGCGCCCGCCTCGACGATGCAGAGCCGGGCCAGATCCGGATTGTCGGCCAACGTGACCAAGATCGACTCGAGTGCAGCTCGGACCCTTCCTTGCCACGCCGGTCCACCGGTCCGGTAGGCAGCTGTCGCCCGATTGAACAACGCTTCCTTGCCGAGGTCATAAGTGGTGACGAACAGATCGTCGAGGTCGCGGAAGGCCTTGTAGAACGCTTTCGTCGAAACTCCGGCGCGCTTGCACACGAGGTCGATCGCGACCCCCGGGTACCCCCGTTCGCCGATCACCTGCACGAAGGCGTCGATCAAGCGGTCCCGCTGGATCGCGATGACTTCGTCGGGCGCGAGCCCATGGTTGCCCGCGGGGATCTGACGGGCAGGATCGCGAGGTGAGCGAGACCCGGGAAGCGGCGCGTCCGCGGATCGACGAAGGTTCAGCGCGACGGTACGAACATCCACTGACGTGCCCCTTCGTCAGTCCCAGAACGGGCGAAGACTACCTCGGACGCAACACCATCTGGGTGTTTCGGAACAGGGCGATCGTCCGGCCGGTCGTTTCGTTCGTGACGGTGACATCCCACACGTGCGTGCTGCGGCCAACGTGCACTGGCACGCACCGGCCGACGACGCGTTCACCTTCGCGCGCGCTGCCGAGGAAGTTGCACTTCAACTCGATCGTCGTGAAGCTCTCGTTCGCATCGAAGTCGACATGTTCGCCCGTGCCGGCGGCCGCGAGCGTGTCGGCGAGTGCGATGATGGCCGGTGCGAATAGGAACCCGGTGCCCGCGATCAGGGGCCCGGACACGTCGATGTGGCCGACGACCTCGTCGGCGGTGCACGTGTCGAACACGACACCGAGCAATCCCGGCGCGCGCGGCCCGAAGAACTCGTTGAGCCCTGCGGCTCGGTCGTCGGTCAACGTCGTGGCCGCTATTGGATCGGCGGGACGGGCTGCGGTGGAGGTGGGCCGACGTACTGCGCACTCGGGCGGATCAGCCGGTTGTCGGCGGCCTGTTCGAGGATGTGCGTGCACCAGCCGATGACCCGGCTCGCGGCGAACGTCGGCGTGAACAGCTCGCGAGGTACGCCGCACCGGTCCATGACGATGCCCGCATAGAACTCCACGTTCGTGTACAAGCGCCGGCCAGGTTTGAGCTCGTCGAGCACGCGGATCGCGGTGGCCTCGATGTGCCGCGCCAGCTCCATCTTCTCGCCGCCGAGTTGGTCGGCCACTTCCCGCAGCATGAGCGAGCGCGGGTCGTCGGTCTTGTAGACGCGGTGGCCGAAGCCCATGAGACGGTCGCCGCGCTCGACGGCCGACCGCAGCCAGGCCTCGGCTCGGTCTTCGGTGCCGATCTCGTCGAGCATCTGGAGCGCGCGACTGGGTGCACCGCCGTGCAGCGGGCCCGACAGCGCGCCGATGCCGCCCACGACGGCGGCGCCGAGGTCGGCGCCCGTCGACGTGGTGACGCGCGCCGTGAACGTCGACGCGTTGAAGCCGTGGTCGATCGTCGAGATGAGGTACTTCTCGACACCCGCGGCATACTCGGGCGGCGGTACCTCGCCGTGCATCATGTACAGGTAGTTGGCTGCGTACCCGAGGTCGTCGTTGGGATCGATCACCTCGAGGCCCTGGCGCAGCCGCCACAGCGCGCAGATCAACGTCGGCACGACCGCGCACGTCGCCATCGCGTCCTCGTACAGTGCCGCGTGGTCGATGTCGTGCGACGCCTTCATCCCGAGTGCGGCGCCGTACTGCGAGACCGCGGTGCGCAGTGCGTCGAGGGGGATGAACGTGTCGCCCGCGCGCGCGATCGCGGGGAGCACCTCGCGCACTGCTTCGGGGATGGCGCGCCGGCGCCGGATCTCGGCGGCGAACCGCTCGCGCTCGGCCAGCGTCTCGGGCAGTTTGCCTTCGAACATGAGCTGCCAGACGTCTTCGAGCGGCCGGGTCTTGGCGAGGTCGATCGCGCTGTACTGGCGGTAGTGGTAGAAGCCTTCGAGACCGCGGACATCACCCACGGTCGTTTCCGCGACGACGACACCTTCGAGCCCCTTCGGGACTTCGTGCGCCTGCGCTTCCGCGGGCTGGATCCGCGCGATCTTCATCAGGTCGCGCATCGACACGATGCCGGAGAGGCGGCCGTCGTCGACGACCGGGATGTGGCGGTACCCGTGCTCCGACAGCGTTCCGAACGCGGCGCGTGCAGTCATGTCGGACGGCACCGTGTCGGGCTCGGGTGTCATCCACTCCGAGACCTTCGCGGTCGAGGCGTCCGAGCCCGCGGCCGCGACGCGGATCATGTCGCGCTCGGTGAGAATGCCGATCGGGCGTTCGTCGGCGTCGACGACGACGACGGAACCGACCTTGCGCTCGCGCATGATCGTGGCGGCGTCGGCGACGGTCTCGGCCGGGCGGACGGTGACGACCGGCCGGCTCATGATCTCGCCGACCGTGCTTTCGCGGGGGGAAGTGTCGGCCATGCGCGGGAGTCTACGACGACGGCGGCGCGCGACGAGCGAGGCTCGAAGCCGCCTATGAGCCGCCGTAACGATCCCGTGGGCGCGTCCTCGCTGACGAAGAAGTTGCCCGCGGAGCCGAACGCCGAGCCGCAGGGTGAGAGCGTCGTCGCTTCGACGTAGCGCCCGCCGTCGCCGGCGCTCGACGCGGTACCAGTACCGAGGATCGTCGTAATGACGTTCGAACTGAGCTTGCGGACGCGCTCCGGGCGCGCGCCGCGATGTGCACGCCTCGAACCGTTCACGACGGCGTTCCCCCGCCCGTACGAGCGAGTGCCCGAAGACGTTCGTTTGGTCAGGGTGCGGGCGGGGCCGCCTCGCCGTGGCGTCCCGCCCCGGCCGCGAACCGTGCCGCGCCGGCGCGGGCCTCGTCGAGCACTGCGGAGCCGTACGTGTACTCCCGGGCAATGGCCTCGGGGAACGGGTCGCTCCATTGCTCGTAGGCGGAGCGGCGATCCGCGCGCAGGCACCGTTGCGGCAGCTCCGCGAGGTCGTGCGCGAGCTCCACTGCGGCCGTGAGCGCGCCACCAGGTTCGACGAGGCGGTTGGCGAGGCCCATCCGCTGGGCCTCGTCGCCGCCCACGCCGCGACCGGTGATGATCAGATCGAGCGCGTGCGATTGACCGATGAGCCGGGGGAGGCGCACCGTCCCGCCGTCGACGAGCGGAACTCCCCACCGCCGGCAGAACACGCCGAACACAGCGTCGCGTGCGGCGACCCGTAGGTCACACCACACCGCGAGCTCGAGGCCACCCGCCACCGCGTAGCCCTCGACCGCCGCGATCACCGGCTTGTCGAGCAGCATTCTGGTCGGTCCCATCGGCCCATCGCCGTCGCGCCGCACGGCGTTGCCGCGCCCTTCCGAGATCGCGTTGAGATCTGCGCCCGCGCAGAAGGTTCCGCCCGCGCCGGTGAGCACCGCGACGCACCGTTCCTCGTCGGCAGCGAACGTGCGGAACGCGTCGGCGAGCCGCGCCGCGGTCGGCCCGTCGACCGCGTTGCGGACTTCGGGGCGGTTGATCGTGACGATCGTGACCGGGCCATCGTGCTCCACGAGAACCGTCATGTCATCCGTCCCTCCGGCCGTACAGGTGCGCGCATTCGTTCAGCGTCCGAATCGACCGAACGCCAGTGCGCGAAGCCACCATGCGCGACACCGACGTGTATCCGGGATCGAACCACAGGGGTTGATCGAGGCCGAGCACACCGGCGAGCGCGACGTTGATCACGCCGCCGTGACACACCGCGACCACCGACTTCCCCGCGTGCGCGGCGACGAGTGCGTCGACGGCGGAGCTCACACGCGCGACGAATTCGTTGGGCTCCTCGCCGCCGAACTCACCCCACCTGCCTTCGAGCATCGCAGTCCACCGCTCGTCTTTCGCGGCGCGCAGTTCCTCCATGGGGATGTAGTGGTCGGCCTGCACGTCGAACTCGACCAGACCCTCAACGATTTCGACGGCGAGCCCGTGTGCCGCGGCGATCGGCCCCGCGGTCTCCCGGGCGCGTCGCTGCGGACTCGACACCACGACGTCGACCCGCTCGGCCGCGAGCCACGACGCGACTCGCTCGGCCTGTACGCGCCCGTCGGCTGTGAGCGGGGGATTGGCGGGCACTCCGGTTCCAGTCTCGATGCGCTCCGGTTCGGCGTGACGCACCCAGACGATCTCCATCAGCACTCCCGCAGCGGAAAGCCGAGGACCTGTTCGAGTTCGGCGAGCGCGGCGTCGGGGTCGACCACCTTGATCGTCGTCATGCCGAATGCGCGCGCGGGTTTGAGGTTGATCCCGAGGTCGTCGAGGAACACGGCTTCGGTCGCTGAGACGCCGAGGCGGGTGAGGACGAGCTCGTAGATGCGCGGGTCCGGCTTGCGGATGCCCTCGATGCTCGACTCGACGACGACGTCGAAGGTCAGGCTGTGGAAGGCGTTCGGCTCGGAGCGGCCGTCGGGCGCGGGCCAATTGTTGGTGAGCGCCCCGACGCGCAGTCCGTGCTCGCGGATGCGAGCGATCGCCGTCAGCATCGAGGGGCGCGCGCCCGGGCCGTTCCCAAAGGAGCCGAGCAGCGCCATCCCGTCGAGCGTGAACCCGGCCGCTTGCGCCTCGGATTCGAGCGCGCTCCGGAACTGGTCCATTGTCAGTTCGCCGCGTTCGAGTGCGGCCCAGGCGCCGGTTTCGCTGCTCGTGCGGATGAGTGCGCGTACGGTGCCCCGCTCCAGTCCGGCCGTGGCGTCGTACTTGTCGAATGCCTCGAAAGGCGACGGGAACACGACGCCGCCGAGGTCGAAGATCACGGCCCGGAACATGAAAGCGCACGCTAGCCGCTTGCTCTTCTACGCACTCCCGTGAGCGACGAGCCTGCGTGACTCACCGCGCGTATGACGCGGTCATCCACGCAGGTTCGACGGGTGGTCGGCGCTAGCTGAGCTCCGTGCGGTCGCGCAGCTCCGCGTCGCGCTTGTCGACGAACGCTTGACGCAGCTCGTCGGAGTCGCCGAAGAGGTTCAGCTCGAACGTGAAGCCCTGCTCGAACCGGTAGGAGCGCTTCACGTCGACCGGGTCGATCATGTTGAGCGATTCCTTCGCGCGCCGGATCACGAGCGTGCTCTTGGCCGCGATCGTCTGCGCGAGTTCGAGCGCCGTGTCGAACAACTGCTCGCGCGGCACCACCCGTTCGACGGTCCCGAACGCGAGGAGCTCGGCCGCGGTGATCGTCGCGCCCGTGAAGAACAGGGCGCGCAGCTTGTGCTGCGGTACCAGGCGACCGAAGTGGGTGGCGCCACCGAGCGCGCCCCGGTCGACCTCGGGCAGGCCGAAGGTGGCATCGTCGGACGCAACGACGATGTCGGCGCTACCGGCCAGCCCGATCCCGCCGCCGACGCAGAAGCCCTGCACCGCTGCGATCACCGGGACTTCGCAGTCGTAGACGGCGGCGAACGCTTCGAAGCAGCCTCGGTTGACGCCGATCAGCGACCGCTTGGTGTCGTCGGCCGCGAGCTCCTTGATGTCGACCCCGGCTTGGAAACCCTTGCCTTCGGCGCGGAGAATCACCACGTGAACGTCGGGGTCGTGCCCGGCCGTCCGCACCGCGTCGGCGAGTTGGAACCACCCTGCAACCGGGAGCGCGTTGACCGGCGGATTGTCGATGGTGACGATCGCGACGCGGCCACGCACTTCGGAACGGATCATCGGCGGAGCATACTTCGGGCATGGTGAGCCTCTGGACGGCAACGAACGATGCGCCGGCGCGGTTGCGACCTTCCCTCTCCGGCGACATCGATGTCGATGTCGCGATCGTCGGCGCGGGATACACCGGACTCTGGACCGCGTACCATCTACGTCAGGCTGATCCCACGTTGCGTGTCGCCCTGTGCGAAGCCGAGACGGTCGGGTTCGGCGCGTCGGGTCGCAACGGGGGCTGGTGTTCCTCGTTCTTCGCGGGGGCGAAGGCTGCGACCGAGAAAGCGCACGGCCGCGAAGCCGTCGTCGCGATGCAACGCGCGATGTATGCGACCTTGGACGCGATCGAGGCAGTGGTTCGCGATGAGCAGATCGACTGCGACTGGGCGCGCGGCGGAACGCTCAACGTCGCGACCCTTCCGGTGCATGTCGCGCGTTTGCGGCACGAGTTGAACGAACTGCGCGCGTACGGTTTCGACGAGGGCGATCATCGCTGGCTCGATGCCGCGGAAGCGGGCGAGCGCATCGGCTTCCCAAGTGTCCTCGGCGCCCTGTACACCCCGCACACGGCGGCGATCCACCCGGCCAAGCTC
>JBEVDP010000413.1:0-4284 GCA_040513235.1 Acidimicrobiia bacterium
CGGTAGAGGTATTGGCTCGCCGCGAGCGCGAACGCGAACGTGCTCACTGCGAGCAGCAAGCCGCGGACGCGCAGCGCGCCGACGCCGATCAGCACCGCGAGGCCGGCGGTAATGAGCGCGGCCAGCAGCATCGACGGGAGAACGGCGATCCCTTCGAGGCCGCCCTTGATCAGGCGGGTGTCGCGCCAGCCGATGTCGACGGTGATGCCGCGGTGGAACGCGGCCGCGAGGTAAGCGCCGACGCCCGCGAAGGCCATCTGCCCCAGCGAGAGCTGCCCCGCCCAGCCGGTGAGGATCGTGAGCGACAGGCCGCACAACGCGAACACGAGGATGGTCGTGTACAGCAGGTGGCGCGAGGGTTGGGTGATGACGATCGGCAACACGATTGCGACAACCACCAACAACGCGAGCGCACCGCGGTCGAGGTTGCGCACCCACCAGATCGCGCGGAGGCGTTCAGGGATCGGTCGCCGCTTGGGCGCGAACGAGAAGGCCTGGGTCTCCGCCGCGCTCTGGCGGCTCTGGAAATAGACCGCAACGAGGATCGCGAGGAAGAGGAGGAAGTCCATCAGCCCCGGCTGGTCGAGATAGTTGAAGCGGACGACGGCCTCGATGACGCCGATGGCGACGCCGGCGACGAACGCCCGCGGGAACGACACCATGCCGCCGATCACGGCGGCGGCCAGGGCGCGTACGAGCGTGCTCGGCCCGAGTGTCGCGAGGTCGGTCGCGGCTCCGGTTTGGCCGGCCATAAGTGTCAACGACAACGTCGACAGCGCGCCCGCGACCGCCCACACGAACATCGACACCAGCTTCGGGCTGATGCCGTTGAGGCGCGCGAGATCAGCGTTCTCGGCCGACGCCTTGACGCTCTTCCCGAACGTGGTGCGCGTCAGGAACCACGCGAGGAAGATCGCGATGAGCGGCACCACGATCAGGATCGTCAGCTGCGCGCCTGTGAGCCGCACCGACCCGATCGTGAAATCGGATCCGATCGCGCGCGGGAATCGTGCGGCGGGGACCGTGATGTCGGGGTACGCGGTCGCGAGCGCCAGCGAAAGCTGGGCGATGCCGATCGTCGCCACGAGCACGATGACCCGCGGCGCATTGAACAGCCGGCGGATGATGGTGAGTTGGAGTACCGCGCCGTAGAGCGTCCCGACGATCAGGGCGGCGGCGACCGCCACCCAGAACGGAATGTTGTACTCCACCGTCGCCAGCACGAGCAGGCCCGCACCGACCAATCCCATGTTGCCGACGGCGAAGTTGATGACGCGTGTCGCGCGGTACACGAGCACGATGCCGAGCGCGAGCAACCCAAACACAAGACCGGAGATGAGCCCGTCGAGGAGGAGCTGATTCGTGTAGAGCGCGCCGAGCACGCCGTCAGCCCCCTTCGTCGCCGAGGAACACCGCGCGCGCGAGATCGCCGCGCTCCGCCAGTTCCTGGGCCGGTCCTTCGAAACGGACCCGGCCCTTCTCGAGGAAGACGGCCCGATCCGCGATCGCGAGCGCGACGTTCAGCGACTGCTCGACGATCACGATCGTCATGCCGTCCTGCTTCAGTTGGTCGACGACCTCGAGGAGTTGTTCCACGACGATCGGCGACAAGCCGAGTGACAGCTCGTCGACGAGCAGCACATCCGGGTCGTGCAGGAGCGTGATGGCCAGGGCCAGCATCTGCTGTTGCCCACCCGACAGCAACGCCGCGGCTTCGTCCTGCCGGTGGGCCAGCACCGGGAAGAGGTCGAGCACTCGGGCGATCCGCCGGTCGCGATCCGCGGTGTCGCCGCGGTAGATGTACGCGCCCATCTCGAGGTTGTCGCGGATCGTCATGTGCGGGAACACGCCCTTGCCGCCGGGCAACAGCCGGATCCCGTACTTCACCCGCTGCTCCGGCGCGGCGTAGGTGATCGTCGTGCCGTGCAACCGGACGACGCCGCGCGACGGCGTGCCGAGCCCGGCGATCACCCGCAGAATCGTCGACTTGCCGGCCCCGTTCGTGCCGAGCAGCGCGAGCACCTCGCCGCGCCGCACCTCGAAGCCGACGTCCCACAGCACCTGCACGTGGCCGTAGGAGAAATCGACGGAGTCGACGTGGATTGCGGGGATGTTGTCGGGGTCTTGACTCTGGCGTTCCTTCTCGGCCAGCTCCTCACGCAGCTCGGCGACGACGAGCGAGAGATCGTTCTTGATGCTCGACGCGCTACGCATGATGAGCAGGCCGCCCAGGAGCGTCGAGGGGACGCTCAACAACAGGACGGCGGCGCGCGGACCGAACGCGTTGGTGAAGAACGCGGCGAGGACCGCGCCGCCGGTCGCGCCGACGAAGAAGACGTAGATCGATCCGAGCGCCGACCCCATGCCGCGCAAGCGATACGGCACGACCGACTGGATGACGGGGCCGACCATCGTGAACGCGGTGATGAGCAGGATGCCGGGGAAGATCCCGATGATCGTGAACAGCACGGGGTTCGGCATCGCATACTGAATCGGAAGGATCACCGCGACCGGCATGATCAACAAGCCGAGCAGCCGGAGCGCGCGCGACGGGTCGCGCCGGTACAGCGAGTCGTAGCGGGTCGCCGCGAACGGCAGTACGACGAGGACGCCCGCACCAGTCACCGTGCCCACGACGCCGCGCCCGAAGGAGTCGAGGTCGAACCGCTCGTCGAGGTACAGATTCAAGAGGACCGGCCCCGTGAACAACCCGAACCCCAGGGCCGCGAACGCGATCAGCATCGTCTTGAACGTGCGGATGCGGTTCAAGCGCGCGAACGCCGCTTCGACCGAAATCGGGGCCGGCCGCCCGTCGGGGAGCACCTCGCCCAGCACGTCGAGCATCTCGAACTGACCCCGCGGTGGCTCCGGGATCCGGAACGCGATGATGGCCAGCGGGATCGTCGGCAGGCCGAGGATGATGTACGACCAGCGCCAGCCGTCGGTCCCGCCAGCGAGCGCGGCGATCCCACCCACGATCGCGGGGCTGAGTACGGCGGCGGCGCGCGCCGCGCCGGCGACGCTCGCATTGACGCGGCCGCGCACAGCGATCGGATAGGTGTCCGCGATCAGCGAGCCCTGCACCGGGAACGTGTTCGACTTCGCGATGCCGACACCGAAGCGCGCCCAGAACAAGGTGAACGCGTTGACGGCGAGCCCGCAGAAGAACACCATCGCCGAGAAGACAGCGGTGGCGGCGCCGATGATCGGACCGCGGCGGTACCGGTCGGCCAGCCAGCCCATCGGGAGTGCGCCGAGCACGAGGAACGCGCCGGCCGCGGCGCTGATGAACACGATGACGCCGTCGCCGACGCCGAACGAGTCGCGGATGTTGGGCGCCAGCACCGAAAGCGTCGCGGTTTCCAGCTCGTCGAACGACTGGAGCAAGATGAGCATGACGAAGGTGAAGACGCCGCCCCGCATGACACCGTCGCGCAACGACATCTGCTCGCTGCCGACGCCGGGGAGCAGGTCGTCGGCGAACAGCACCTCCTGCGCGGCTTCGCGCTGGCGCGCCTGGCGTTCGGCCTCGGCGTCGAGCACGACCTGCACAAGGCCGGCCGTGGCAACGCCGCCTTGTTCCTCAGCGCTCGTCACCTGTCCCCCGTCGAGCTGCGAGGCGCGTTGCCTCGCCATCGGGGCAAGGTTACAGTGACGCCGCTGTTAGAAAACAGTGCCGAATCCCGGGGGATCGTGGTGCGACGCCGAACTATCGCGTGCTTGAGCATTGCCGTTGCGTTGTTGGTGAGCGGGTGTGCGTCGGGAGATGACGACGATGACGCCGTCGACGCCAGCGACGAAACCACCGAAACGACCGAGGGTGACACGACCGATACCACGGCCGCGGCCGAGGAGGTCACCGGGCCGGCGCCCGGCGTCACCGACGACACGATCAAGATCGGCGTGACCTACGTCGACACGGCGTCACTGACCGCAGTAGGCCTCAACTTCAACCTGGGCGACTACCAGGCCACCTATCAGGCGCTGGCCGATGACATCAACGCCGGCGGCGGCATCAACGGGCGCCAGCTCGAGCTCGTCTTCGCGACGATCGACCCGACCGGGCCCGCGTCGGCCGACGCCGCGTGCGTCAAACTGACCGAAGACGACGACGTCTTCCTCGTCACCGGGTTCTTCCTGAACGATGCCGTCCTGTGCCCGGTCGACACGCACGCGACTGCGGTCGTCGGCGGCGGCATGACTCCGGCGCGCCTCGACGCGGCCAAGGCGCCCTGGATCACCTGGATGCCCGACACCGACCAGCCCAACCAGGTCCTCGACGCG
>JBEVDP010000414.1:0-3477 GCA_040513235.1 Acidimicrobiia bacterium
GACGAAGAAGATGACGAGGAACGCCGGCGTGCGGTTGAGCCCGGTGATGAGGTCCTGATTGAAGAAGTCCTGGATGTCGTTGCCGTAGAGGGTGGCCATCGACTCGCCGATACCGATGATCAGGCCGCCGAGCAGGGTCAACGGGAACGAGTGGAAGCCGCCGAGCAGGGCCGCACCGAGGCCGGCGACCGTCACCACGACCGTGAAGGTCGTGGCCGACAGGCCCGTGAGCGGCGCGGCGAGCACCGCGGCGAGACCTCCGAGCATTCCCCCGATCGTCCAGGTGAGCGCGGCGAGACGATCAGGTGACCACCCGAGCGTCTGCACGGCGCGCTCGTTCTGCGCGCTGGCGTTGATCGCGAGCCCGACGCGCGTGTACCGAGTCCAGGCCCAGAGTCCGAAGGTCACTACCAACGTGATGGTGACGAGGTAGATCCGCTCCTCCTGGACCCGGATACCGCCCCAGTCGAACACTTCGTTGGGGAGATAGGAGTCGACGGGTTGGTTGGCCGCGCCGTACCTTTTCGCGACGACCGCTTGAAGAAGGCCGAGCAGCGCGATCGTCGCGATGACGCGAACGATCGGCGCGGCACGCCGCAATGCGCGCAGGATGAAGGCCTGGAACGCCAGTGAAACCGCGCCAGCCGCAAGCACCGCGACGACCAACGCCGGGAGCGTCGCCCACCCCCGGTCACCCTCGAGGTCGACGAACGCGATGTAGGCCGCGAACGTCCCGATGGCCCCCTGCGCGAAGTTGACCAGACCCGAACCGCGGTAGATGAGCACTG
Organism: Acidimicrobiia bacterium; assembly: GCA_040513235.1. Taxonomy (GTDB): domain Bacteria; phylum Actinomycetota; class Acidimicrobiia; order IMCC26256; family PALSA-610; genus JANNHK01. The sequence goes on from JBEVDP010000414.1 coordinate 789, forward strand.
CACCCTGCGCGAAGAGCGCGTACGTAGCCCCCGCTCCGAGTCCGATGATCAAGAACTGCAGGAACGACTTCACGCCCGCGGGTTTACCTTGTCAGCAGGGTTCCGGGGCACCGAAGGGTGAACCGCACATGACCTCATCGAAGCTGATCTCCGCGCCCTCGACGAAGTTGCCGCCCTCGACGGGACCCACCGCCTCGGGATCCCATCCCCACACCTGCCAGTGGTTGGTGCCGGCGCGCTGGTAGATGCCCGGGTGGTTGAGGTTCGGCGTCCAGTTCTCACCTCCGAACATGTCGAGCATCGGGACGTCCGTCGCCTGCTGGAGCATGGCCGTGATTCCCTCCCCCGTGAACTCCGTCATGCCCGCGTCACGCATCATCTTGAGCAGGGCGTAGAGCCCGATCCACGAGCGCATCGGGCTCGCCTTGAGGTTCTCGGGCTGGAGTGACTCCTCACCCGACGCGGCGAGGTCCTCGCGGAGCGCCGCGTAGACAGGAAGATCGAACGTCGCCGGCGGGAAGGACCAGAGAAAGACCATCTGCTCGGCGAAGTCGCCCAACTCGGCGACGGTCGCTTGCGAGAACGTCCCCAAACTCGACCCGATCAGCAGTTCGGTGCCGAGTTGCTGGCCCGCCCGCACCACTTGGACCGCTTCCTGTTCACCGAGCGCGAGCGCCACCCCGCCCACTCCTGCGTCCTCGGCCCCCAAGATGAACTGGGTGTAGTCGGTGGTGCCTGCCGGAACCGGGACGTCATACGGGAACGTGGCGCCGTCGTCCGCGTAGAGGTCGCTGATGAGGCCGACAAGCGCGGAGGCCGCGGCGAGGTCGACGCGGATGAGGCCGATCTCTGTCACGTCGTTCTGGATGAGTGCGTTCGGCAGCAAGAAGGTGACACCGGTACCGGACGCATCGAGTGGATACGCGTTCTGGTCGCCCCAGTCGTTCTGGGTCACGTTCGATGCGACCCGCGGGATGCCCGCTTCGGCCATCGCCGCCGAGACCTCGGCTTGGCCGGCGGTTCCCTGGTCGTTCACCGTCGCGACGACGCCCGCGTCGTCGATCTCCCGCACGCAGGCAACGGCTTGGTCGAGGACGCCGCCGTCGTCGCATGTGTGCACCTCGATGCAAGCACCGTTGGCGCCACCGCGTGCATTGAACGCTTCCGCCGACGCCTCGAGCGCGAGCGCCTGGTCCTCGAGGGAGAGCACGGGCGACTCGAAGACCGTCATCAACCCGATCACGAGCGGGTCGAGCGCCTCGTCGCAGGGGCCGTCGTCCCAAAGGCCGATAGCCGCGTAGTCGATCTCGGTGGCGGTCTCGTCGTCGCCGGTCGTCTCGTCCGTTGCTTCGCCGCTGGTTTCTTCGGTCGTCTCGTCACCGGTGGCGTCGTCATCGTCGTCGCCACCGCACGCGGCGGCGACGAGCGACAGCGATACGACCACGACGAGCGTGCGCGCAAAGAACTTCGACATCGCCTGATTCCCCCTCAGCGAGCGTGGTTCTATCCATCTAGAGGTTTCAGCGCGCACGGTATCTCGTCTCGCGCCCAGAGGCATGGCGCCCCTCAGAACTTGACGTGTAGAGGTACAAACCTCTACACATATCGGCAGTGTCGCATCATCCGAACATCCGTGTCGAACGCGACGAGTTGGTCGCCCACGGTGACCATCGACAAGCCGGAATCGAAGAACGCGTGTACCGGTGACATGTGGGTCGCGATCGGCGCCGCGTTCCGCGAACTCTCGTTCTCGGGCGCGCGCGTCGTGCTGCTCACCGGTGCGGGCGGTGAGTTCTGCGCGGGTGCTGACCTCACCCCGTCGCCGGACGGCGCGCCCGACGGCGGTGCGTCGGCGCCCCTCGGGACGATGGTCGACGGGATGCGCGTGCTTGCCGACGTCGTACTGGCCGTCCACGACTGTCCGCTCCCGGTCGTCGCGAAGGTCGACGGGGTGTGCGTCGGGGCCGGTCTCGGCCTCGCGCTCGCCGCCGACATGATCTGGTGTTCAGACCGCGCCCGGTTCTCGGCCATCTTCGCGAAGCGCGGTCTCAGCATGGACTTCGGTTCCTCGTGGCTGCTGCGTCAGCGCGTCGGTGTCAACAAGGCAAAGGAACTCGCGTTCACGGCGAAGATGGTCGGCGCGGCCGAAGCGCTCGAGCTCGGCATCGTGAACGCGGTGGTTCCGACGGCCGAGCTCGACGACGCCGCGCGCGAGATCGTCGACACGATCGCGGCCGGCCCACCGATCGCGCTCTCGATGACGAAGCGCGAGCTGAACAACGCGTCGATCTCGTCGCTCGCGCAGGCCCTCGAGGTCGAGACGCTCGCCCAGAGCGTCAACGCGAACACCGCTGACATGCGCGAAGCGCTGACTGCGTGGATGCAACGACGTCCTCCAAACTTCACGGGTCGATGAGCGACTCGACCGACAACTGGGACGACGTCCTCGAGCAACTCGAAGCGCGCCGCGTCGCGTCGCGGGCGATGGGCGGCGAGGAACGGCTGGCGAAGCACCGGGCCGCGGGCAAGCTCGACGTCCGCGCCCGCATCGATCACCTGCTCGATGCCGGATCGTTCCACGAGCTGGGGACACTCGTCGGCGGAGACGAGGCGCCGGCGGATGCCATCGTGATGGGCTCGGGTCGTGTCGAGGGCCGGCCGGTCATGGTCGCGGCGGAGGACTTCACCG
>JBEVDP010000415.1:0-3100 GCA_040513235.1 Acidimicrobiia bacterium
CGCTCATCGAGGCCGAGTGCGCGTGCCGCGAGCGTGGCGAGGATTGCGGAGGAGAAGAACGGCCCGGGGAACGGGACACGCCCCATCTCCTCCTGCACGACCACCGCGTCGACGACTCCAAGGTCGAGGCCACCGTTGCGTTCGGGAACGAGCAGACCGGTCCACCCGAGTTCCACGATCTGGTTCCACACCGCGGGCGTGATACCGGCGTCGTCGTGCTCGGCCATCTGGCGGACGTACGCGGTCGGCGCCTCGGCAACCAGGAACGCGCGTACCGACGCGCGCAACTGCTCCTGCTCGGGCGAGAACGTGAAGTCCACGCCCGAGAACGTACCGGCAACATGACGCTAATGTCAGCTTCGTGGACTTTGCCTGGTCGGACGAGGACCGCGCGTTCAAGGAGGAACTGGAATCGTTCCTCGACGCGGAGATGGGCCCGTTCCTCGACGAGTGGGCCGACGGCGACGACCCCGAAGCGTCGCGTGGCGTCATGGGCGCGATGGAGAAGCGCAAAGCGTGGCAGCACAAGCTGAACGAAGGTCGCTGGGCCGCGATCCTGTGGCCCGAGGAGTACGGCGGTCGCGGCGCCACCGTGTCGCAGTCGGTGATCTACACGCAGGTGATGGCGGCGTATCGCACGCCGGGCATCTACAACGCGAACGGCATCGTGCAGATCGGGCCGTCGATCATCGCGTGGGGCACCGACGAGCAGAAGGCGCGTTGGATCCCGGGCATCCTCGACGCGACCGAGCATTGGTGCCAGGGCTTCTCCGAACCGCAGGCCGGGTCCGATCTCGCCAACCTGCGCACGACCGCGATCTTGTCCGACGACAGCAGCCACTACGTCGTGAACGGGCAGAAGACGTGGATCTCGTCCGCGCAGATCGCGAAGTGGGGCTTGTTCCTCTTCCGCACCGACCCGGACGCCATCGGGCGCGGCAAGAAGCACGAAGGCATCACCACCTTCATCATCGACATGGAGACACCGGGCATCGAGATCCGCCCGATCCGGGAGATCACCGGCGACTCACTGTTCTGCGAGGTGTTCTTCGACAACGCGAAGATCCCCGTCGGCGATCGGCTCGGCGACGAGAACATGGGGTGGATGGTCTCGATGGGGGCGCTCGGCCAAGAGCGCGTCGGCAGTTCGGGCCAAGCGATCTCGATGGCCAACGACCTGCGCACGTTGCTGAACACGGCGAAGGCGGAAAATCCGGACGCGCTGCGCGATCCCGCGATCCGTGAGCGCGTCGCCCGGCTCCACACCGAGATCGAGTACACGCGGCTGCTGATCGCGCGCGCGTTGTCGAAGGTGCTGAAGGGTGAAAAGGGCTGGCCCGAAGTGCCCCTCGCCAAGCTGCAATGGGGCTACATCTCGTTGTGGCTCGCGGAACTCGCGCTCGACGTCCTCGGTCCGACGGGCGCGCTCTTGAAGGGCGCGCCCGGCGCGATCGACGGCGGCGTCTGGGCCCGCGGCTACGTGTGGCAGCGCTACACGACGATCGGCGCCGGCCCCACCGAGGTGCAGAAGAACATCATCGCCGACCGCGCCCTGAAACTGGAGCGGTGACGCCACCGGATTTACGAAAGTCTTAGCTTGCTTTATTCTGCGCTCCCCGCCATACTCGGGCGGAACACAGGAGGGCAGAACCATGGCGGTCGCACTCATCACCGGCGCATCCCGGGGCTTCGGGCTCGCCATCGCCCGCACCCTCGCCCACGACGGCTGGGCCCTCGTCATTGATGCCCGCGGGGCGGACGCGCTGCTCGGCGCCGCAGCCGAGCTCGACAAACTGACGGTGGTCCGGGCCCTCCCGGGCGACGTCACCGAGCCCGCGCATCGTGAAGCGCTCGTCGCCGCGGCGTGGGACCTCGGCGGACTCGATCTCCTCGTGAACAACGCGAGCATCCTGGGGCCGTCGCCGCAGCCCGCGCTGGCCGGCTACCCGCTCGACGCGTTGCGCGAGGTGTACGAAGCGAACGTCGTCGCGCCGCTCGCGCTCGTGCAACAAGCGCTGCCGTTGCTGCAAGTGAGCAACGGCGTCGTCGTGAACATCACGTCCGATGCCGCAGTCGAGGCCTACGAAGGCTGGGGCGGATACGGCTCATCGAAAGCCGCGCTCGAACAGTGGGGCAACATCCTCGGCGCGGAGCAACCCGACCTTCGCGTGTACACATTCGACCCGGGCGACATGCGCACGCAGATGCACCAGGACGCGTTCCCCGGCGAGGACATCTCCGATCGCCCACTTCCCGAGTCGGTCGTCCCGTCGTTCGTCGCGCTGTTGCACGAGCGGCCAGTCAGTGGCCGGTACCGCGCCGCGGAGCTGGTCCCGTGAGCACCCTGACGTTCCGGGAGGCGACCCAACCTGCCGAAGCGCGCGGCATCACCCGTGACGCGGTGCGGATGATGGTGGCTTACAGGAGCGATCTGCGCCTCGTGCACGCGCACGCGCACGACCTCCCGCAGTTCTTGGACGAGGGCGATTTGGTGGTCGTCAATACATCGGGGACGCTGGCTGCGGCGGTCGACGCGCTCGGCGAAGACGGCACACCGCTCGTCGTGCACCTGTCGCAACGCCTTCCGGCCGGACTGTGGTTGGTGGAATTGCGCCGCCCGAACATGGGCACGACAACGCCGTGGTGTGAACCTCCGCCGGGGACGACCCTGCGGCTGGTGGGTGGCGGCTGGGTCCGGCTCGCCGCGCGTTACGAACAGTCGACGCGGTTGTGGCTGGCGACGCTCGATCTGCCCGAGCCACTGCTCACCTTCTTGACGAAACACGGTCGTCCGATCCGGTACCAGTACGTCGACCGCGACTGGCCGCTCGACATGTATCAGAACGTGTACGCGCGTGAGCCGGGTAGTGCCGAGATGCCGAGCGCGGGCCGGCCGTTTACACCGGAACTCGTCACGCGCCTGATCGCCAAGGGCGTCGACATCGCGCCCGTCGTCTTGCACACGGGCGTGTCGTCGCTCGAAGCGCACGAGCAGCCGTATCCCGAGTGGTACCGCGTCTCCCCCACCACTGCGGCCCGGGTGAACCAGACCCGCGCCGACGGCGGCCGCGTCATCGCAATCGGCACGACTGTCGTGCGC
>JBEVDP010000416.1:0-4424 GCA_040513235.1 Acidimicrobiia bacterium
GGCCTCTCGACGGTCCCATGCATGATCGTGACGTTGGATCGCAGCCCGACCTCATGCGCGGTGCGATGCGCCTCGAGCCACTCGTCGGTGGTGACCTTGTCGGGGCAGATGATCGCTCGGACTTCGTCGTCGAGGATCTCGGCCGCGGTGCCCGGCAACGTGGACAGCCCCGCGGCCTTCACTCGCAGCAGGTATTCGGCGAGCGGCATTTCCAGCCGGCGCGCCCCCTCGGTGACCTCGAGCGCGGTGAAGCCGTGGATGTGGATGCCGGGCGCGACAGCTTTCACCGCACGAGCTACCTCGACGTAATAGTCGCCGTCGAAATCAGGGTGAATCCCGCCCTGGAGACACACCTCGGTCGCGCCGCACTCGACGGCTTCGACGACGCGGCGCTGCATCTCTTCGAGCTCGAGGAGGTATGGGTTCCCGCGCAAGTTCAGGGAGAGCGGGCCTTTGGAGAAGGCGCAGAACCGGCACTTGAACGTGCATACGTTCGTGTAGTTGATGTTGCGGTTGCGGACGAACGTCACCTCGTCGCCGACGATCTCGCGTCGCAGTTCGTCGGCCAGCGCCGCGACCGCGCTGACCTCGGGACCGCGTGCGCCGAGCATCGTGACGATCTCGTCGACACCGACCTCTTCGCCCGCGCGTACGCCGTCGAGTACCTCGGCGACGGCACCGCCCGCGTGCGCCGGAACGGGCGGCGGCAGCAACGTGGGTGGAACGAGATCGTCGCGGCCCGGAGACCATTCGCTGTCGCGTGCCAAGCCTTCGCTGTCGGAACGCACGAGCACCGCCGTGCGCAACCCCGGATCGATCCAGCGCTCCGGCTCGCGGACATACTCGGGATAGATCGTGAGCCGCGGCGCGAGCACCTTGCCCGCGGCTTCGGTGGCCGCCCGCAAGCGATCGAGCGCCGGCCACGGCCGCTCCGGATTCACATGGTCGATGGTGACGGGCGAAACGCCACCCCAGTCGTCGATGCCCGCGGCGAGCAACGGCGCGAGGTCGTCGCTGAGGTTGGGTGGCGCCTGCAGGTGCACCGACTCGGGCAGCACCAGACGCGCCGCGGCGATGGTCCACAAGAACTCGTCGGGCGGGCAGGGCCGGGCCTTGTGCATCGTCGTGCCCGGCTTGGGCAGAAAGTTCTGCACGATCACTTCTTGCACGTGCCCGAAGCGCTCGTGCGCGGCCGTGATCGCGGCGAGCGCGTCGAGTCGTTCCTCGCGCGTCTCGCCGATGCCGACGAGGATGCCAGTGGTGAAGGGGATCGCGGCCCGACCCGCGGCTTCGAGCGTGGCCAGGCGGCGCGCAGGTGTCTTGTCGGGCGCGCCGTAGTGCGGGCCACCTGGTTCGCCGAGGCGAGCAGCGAGCGTCTCGATCATCATTCCTTGCGACGGGCTCACCGCCCGCAGGCTTGCGAGCTCCGGTTGGGAGAGTGCGCCCGCGTTTGCGTGGGGGAGGAGTCCGGTCTCGGCGACGACTTGCCGGGCAACGGCGACGAGGTAGTCGACGGTCGAGGCGTACCCGTGGGCGGCGAGCCACTCGGCCGCGGCCGGGTAGCGCGCTTCGGGCGCTTCGCCGAGGGTGAACAGCACTTCGTGGCAGCCGAACTCCGCACCCCGCGCCGCGATCGCGAGCACCTCATCCGGCGTGAGATACGGGGCCGCGAGCCGAGCCGGCGGTTTGGCGAAGGTGCAGTAGCCGCACCGGTCGCGGCACAGCATCGTCAGCGGCACGAAGACTTTCGGCGAGAACGTGACCCGATCGCCGAACTGCGCGTCACGCCGTCGTGCGGCCGCAACCATCAGTTCGTCGAGAGGGGCGTGGAGCAGGTCCAGCACGGGGCGACACTACCGCTTAGCCCGCGGCGGCCTCGTCGGCGAGCCACAGGACCCGTTTGGCCGATATCCGCGCCGCGGGCAGATCTTCGCCCGCGCGAATGCGCGCCAGCGCGTCCCGCTTCTCGGCTCCGCTCACCGTCACGACAACGAGCGGTGAACGGGCGATTGCCGGAAGGGTGAACGTCAATCGCGTGTGCGGGTGCTGCGCACTCTCGGTGGCGACCACGAACCGGTCGTCTACGGCGAGCCCGGGCGAACCGGGGAAGAGCGACGCGGTGTGGCCGTCGGGGCCAAGGCCGAGATGTAGCAAATCGATCGGCGGAGAGTCGCGCACGAGCGCGTGGTACGCATCGGCGGCCGCTTCGATCGGCCCGGGCCAGTACATCGAATGGATGACCTTGGGATGGACCGCGTCGAGCAACACCGCGCGCGCCATGCCCTCATTCGACTCCGCGTGCTCGGGCGGCACAAAGCGTTCGTCGCTGAAGAACACCTCGATGTCCGACCAGTCGAACGGCCGCGCCGCCAGCCGTTCGTAGCAGCGGCGCGCGGTGTCACCACCCGACAGCCCGATCGAACGCGGCGCATTCGCCACGACCAAGTCGGCGAAGTGAGTCGGAACGTCTTCGACGACGCGCATCTCTCCCGGAAGCCCCATGGCAAGAATCTGCCCGATCCGAACCCCCGGCATGCGCGATGCTCCCCGGCGTGGACCGCAAGACCGTCGACGTGTACGAACAGCGTGCTGCCGAGTGGATTGCGAAGCGGCGGCGCCCGGAGCCGCCGAGCGTGGCCTCCTTCGCGGCTCGGGCCCCGGCCGGCGTGCGGGCCGACCTGGGCTGTGGACCCGGCTGGTACAGCGGCTTGCTCGGCGAACCCGTGGTCGCGCTGGACGCGGCGTTCGCAATGGTGGCACGCGTTCACGAGTACGCCCCGGCGGCGCTGCCCGTCCAGGCCGACCTGGAACGGCTGCCGTTCCGACCCGAGAGTCTGGTCGGTGCTTGGGCGCACAAGTCGTACATGCACATCCCCGGGGTCAGGGTCCCGATGGCGCTCGCGGAACTGCACCGGGCAACCGCAGTGGGCGCGGCGGTCCACCTCCGCGTGACGTGCGACCAACTCGAGCCGGAGTGGGACGACCCCTTCACCGGCCGGCACTTCTCGCACTTCAGCACCGGCGCCTTCCGCGAGATCGTCGAGGGCGCCGGCTTCGATGTGTTGTCGAGCAGTGACGACGGCGAGGAATGGGTCGACGTCGAAGCCACCCGAGCCCGCATGCTCCCCGACACCGTCGGCGCGGGCATGCGGGTGTTGATCGTGGGCCTGAACCCGAGCCTCTACTCCGCCGACGCCGGAGTCAGCTTCGCTCGTCCCGGCAACCGCTTCTGGCCAGCCGCGCTCGCCTCGGGTCTCGTGAGCCGCACCCACGATCCCTTCGACGCGCTGCGCTCACACGGCGTCGGCATGACCAACCTGGTGCGGCGCGCGACCGTCCGAGCCAACGAACTCGCCGTTTCCGAATACCAACAGGGGATCGCCCGCCTCGAACGCCTCGTGCAATGGTTGGAGCCGGGCGTGGTGTGCTTCCTCGGGATCACCGGCTACCGCGCCGCGGTCGACAAGGCCGCGCAACTGGGATGGCAGCCGCGCGACCTTGGAGGCGCGCGCACCTACGTCATGCCGAATCCGAGCGGACTGAACGCGCACGCGAAGCCCGTCGACTTCGTCACGCATCTCGGTGCCGTCGTCAGTTGAGTTCGCGGGCCTTCTTCTCCAACGTCGCCAGCGCGTCGTGGTACGACGCGCGGAACGCGGCCACGCCTTCGCGCTCGAGTGTCGCGGTCACGTCGTCGAAGTCGACGTCGGCGTCCGCGAGCGCGGCGATCATCGCGCGCGCTTCGTCGACGCCTTCCAGGATCGAGTCGGCGCGAACCCCGTCGTGTTCAGCCAGCGCGTCGATCGAGGCTTGCGCGAGCGTGTTGACGGTGTCGCGCCCGATCAACTCGTCGACGTAGAGCGTGGGGGAGTACGCCGGGTTCTTCGTCGAGGTCGACGCCCACAGGGGGCGTTGGCTGTGCGCGCCGGCAGCCACGAGGTCGTCCCAGCGTGGTCCCGAAAAACGATCGAGGAACACCTGGTACGCGAGCTTGGCGTTGGCGACCGCGGCCTTGCCGCGCAACGGATGCCCCTCGGGCAACCGCCGGTCGGTTTCGGTGTCGACCCGACTCACGAAGAACGACCCGACCGACGCGATGTCGCTGATCTCGCCGCCCGCTTCCACGCGTTCCTCGAGTCCTTCCAGATATGCCTCGATCACCTCTTGATACCGATCGAGGCTGAAGATCAAGGTCACGTTGGTGTTGCGACCCTCGGCGATCATCGTGCGAATCGGGGCGATGCCCTCGGCGGTCGCCGGGATCTTGACCATCACGTTGCGCCGAGCGATCCGCTCGTGCAAGGCGCGGGCCGCCTCCTCCGTGCCGGCCGCGTCGTGGGCCAGGCCGGGGTCGACCTCGACGCTGACGAACCCGTCCATGCCGCCGGCCTCGGCGTACGTCGGTTCGAACACCTCGGCTGCGC
>JBEVDP010000417.1:0-2718 GCA_040513235.1 Acidimicrobiia bacterium
CGACGCGCCGACGCCGCCCGCGACGATCGCGGAAGGTGCCGTGATCGCTTCGGCAGTGCGCCGGGACTTCAGGTGCTCCGGCAGCTTCTCGATGCTCATGCTTCTCCGCTCAGAGGGCCGCTCGGGCCGCACCCGCGCCGCGTCTCCTCGTCTCAGGGTTAGAAGTTGCTCACGACTGCGGTGAAGACCTGTGAGATCGTCGTCGCATCCGACGCGTCGTACACCTGCGCGTTCGTCGCTTCCGCGATGCGGCGCAGCGTCTCCAGGTCGGCGTCGTTCCCGTACGCAATCGCGAAGATCCGCACCGGATCGGCGTTCTCGCCTTCGGCCTGCTCGCGCAGGTTCTCGATCAGCGCTTCGAGGTCGTCGTTGCGGTCGTCTTCGTTGCGACCGTCGCTCAACAACACGACGGCGTTGATACGCGTCGGGTCGAAGCCCGCGAGCATGGCATCGTACGAGTCCTGCGTCGCGGTGTAGAGCGGCGTCCCGTTGAGGGGGGTCAGATCCGTGACCGAACGCACGATCGTCTCCCGCTGCCCGGCCAGCGGAGCGACGGGCACGAGATCGAGCCAGTCCTGGTCTTGGTTCGGCCCGAGGTTGGTGGTGAAGATCCGAAGGCCGACGTCGTCGTCGGGTGCGAACTCGTCGAGCGCGGCGACGACCGCTTCCTTCGCGAGATCGAGTTTGGTCTCGTTGAGATCGGTGGTCGCGGGATCACCCATCGATCCCGACGCGTCCAGCACGATCATGACGCGGGCGCGCTTGCGGTCTTCCGCCCAATGGTCGAGCAACGCAGTCAACACCTGCGGCTCGGGCACTTCCAGGAGCGTCTGCGGTTGGTCGGGGTCGACGCCCCACTCCGCGCTGATCGGTTCACCGATCGGCACGTCGACGTTTCCGGGCCGGAACCCGAACTCGAGTACCCGTTCCTGGGCCTCGGGCCGTTTCACGAATTCCTCGAACGCGAGCGCCCCGGCCCGTTCGGTGTCGTCGACCCACGGCGCGTCGAGCACGATGAACGGGTTGTCGCTGTAGAGCGTGCCTTCCTTCGGGTACACGGCCACGAGCGGTACGCGTGGCTCCCGCGGTTCCTCGCCGGGCGAGAGGGTGCCGTCGGGGTTGCCCTTGTTGTAGTCGATGACCGACTTCTCCTCGACCGCCACCGCCGACACGTACGTGAGCGATGTGCCGCGTACGTCGTTGCGGAACCAGTTGTTGAGGAACGTCATCGTGATGTCGCCGTAGTGGACGATCGCCGACTCGACGCCGCGCGCGAACTCCTGCACCTCCGGCCGGTCGAGGTCTTCGAGCGACAGGCCCGACGTCTTCCCGGTCGCGGCGTAGTACTGCGCGATCGTCGACGACAACGCGCTCGTCGAGAAGTTCGGGTTGGTCTTGCCGAGCCGGAACGGACCCCATTCGGGGTGTCCGTACGCGCCCCAGCCCTGCGGGTCGTTGGCGAGGCGCAGGATGTCGGCGTAACCGATCGGCGTTTCCGGATAGCCGAGCGCGTCGGCCATCGGTTCCGGCATCGCGATCACCAGCGGCGTCAACATGAACGGCTCGGCCGGGGTCGCCATCGGCGGCGCGCCCTGTTCGTCGAGGCGCTGGTTGAGGATCGCGCCCCACGACGACGCGGCCGGCGACCACACGACTGGCTGCGGGCCGTTGACGTCCTCGTCGGGCCAGCTCTCCGAGAGGAGCTGCATCGCGCGGCCCGACGCCTTCGTCTGCACCCGCACGAATGCGCACTCGCCGCGGTCGATCTCGGACGCGTCGGAGTCGTTGAACTCCTCGGCGAGCTCGGTGAGCAGCGCGATCTTCTCCGACGACACGGCCATGTCGACGGCGGTGCAATCGCCCGGGTCGCCGAGCAGCGGCCCCGCTCCGCCGCTTTCGCCGTCGTCGTCGCCCGAGCATGCGCTGAGCACGAGTGCGAGCGCGAGCCCCGCCGCGAGTACCGCACCCCGTTGCCGCCCACGTCTCACCGTGCCACCCCTTCCCAGAGCGCGCGCAGCGCGTCGAGCGCGCCCGGACTCGGCAAACCGTCGGTTTCCGGAAGAGCGGGCGCGCCGGGCGGCGCGTTCCCCTCGGTCCGATAGCCCGCGGCGATCAGCGCCTCGGTGAGGTCTTCCTCGAGTCCGGTTGCATTGCGCCCGCCCGCGACCGGCGCGAGCACGACGTCGGCGGTCGCCACGGGCGCAGGGTAGAGCACGGTCGCATCGTCTCGGATGTCGGGTGCCGCCGCGGCGAGGCTGGTGAGCGCGGCTGCCTCGGTGGTCGCGACGAGGTCGTACCCGATGAGTCGGCGCTGGAGCCACGTCCCCAAAGGATCGCGTCCGGGTGTGAACGCGTCGACGGGCACCGACCGTTCGAGCTTCTGGAACCAGCCCGGGAACGCGTCGTTCGCCTCCCAATCGATCCGGCTGATGTGATCGGCGTCGGTCTCGGGAGTCGCGATGAAGCTCGCGACCACCGCGCCGAGCACGAGGAGCCCGGTACCCGAAGTCAGCGGTTCGGCGTGCGCGGGTCGTACGACGCCCCAGGTCTCCTCGCCCCCGATGGAGGTCCACGGTGTCCCGGCAACCTCTCCGACGCATGTCCACGTGACGACGCCGTCGCAATGAGCGGTCAACACGGCGGCCCGGTCTTGGCGGGCCGCGATCACCAGGGGCGAACGCCCGATCGGCTCACCAGTGTTGGCGAGAAGCGGATCGA
>JBEVDP010000418.1:0-3657 GCA_040513235.1 Acidimicrobiia bacterium
GCCCGATTCGACAAGTCGCTGCGCGTGCATCATGGCCGGGCTGCCGAGCCGCTCCGCGAAGATCACCGTGTACTTGCGCCCCGTCTCGGCGTACGCCGCGCGCAACGCACCGAGCTGCTCGTGCGAGATGGCACCGGGCTTGTCGGCCACGACGTTCTTGCCGGCGCGCATCGCGTCGATCCCGATTTGCGCGCGTTCGCTCGGGATCGCGGCGGTGACGACCACGTCGATGTCGGCGTCGTAGGGGTCGTCGGCGCGCGCGTCCGGGAACTGCTTGGCGAGCCACGGACCGATTCGATCCTCGCTCGGGACGATCACGCGCACCTCCGCGCCCGCACCTGAGAGCTTCGTGACGAGATCGACGACGTGCAGGTGGTCGGTACCGACGACGGCGAGTGAGGTCACGTCGCCCTTTCCGCTCAGGGGGCCGCTCGGGCCCCGGCTCGGGCGGCACACGATACGTGCGCCGCTCATCCTCGCCTCAGGTTCCGCTCAGAGGGCCGCTCGGGCCACGGCTCGGGCTGCGCACGATACGTGCGCCGCTCATCCTCGCCTCAGGTTCCGCTCAGAGGGCCGCTCGGGCCCCGGCTCGGGCGGCGCGGGGTACCGGCGCCGCGACTCCTCTCCACGCGCGTTATGCATCCTCGCGCTTGTGGCCTTCGCTCAGTTCCCGCAAAAGGTCCTCGTCGATCTGATCGGCACGGGCGACGGCGACCCGCACCGGCGTCATCGCCTTCAGCGTAGAAGTGCGCCGTCCTTCTTCCAGCACGGCCCGCTCGCCAAGGATTGCGCCCGGCCCGACCTCGGCGACGGCCTCGCCGTCGACCTCCACCGACAACACGCCGTCGAGCAGCAGGAACAGCTCATGGCCGAGCTGGCCTTGCTCCACCAGCAGCTTGCCTTCCTTGACTTTGCGGATGTCGGGCTTCTCGCCGCCGCGCATGATCGTCGTCGCGAGCTCACGCTCGAGCGCGGTCTCGACCGCGGTCACCAGCGCCGGGGAGTCCTCGTCGCCCCACGGCGAGTGCTTCCCAAAGGCGTGCAGGTTCCACTCTTTGAAGTCGGTCAGCCCGGCTTTCAGTGCGAGCTTGCGCTCGTCGTCGTACACCCAGTGACGCGGGAACGTGCTCGCGCCCGTGAGGTTGTACTCGCTGCGGCCGTCGGCGTGGATCACCAGTTCGAGCGTCGTCCACACGAGCGGCGGCTTCAGCTGGAAGAACGGCGGGTGGCTGACTCGGCGGGGCGACGGCAGCACCGTGCGGCCGCCGTAGGTCTGCGCGAAGCGGACCGAAGTCTCGCCGACCTCGGGGTCCTGGCGGATTTCGGGAAAGCCGATGGGCTGGAACGTGATGCCCTTCGTTGCGAAGCGCACCGTGGTGGTGCCCATGCGACCGTTGCTGGCGTCGGCGTAGCCAGCCCCGACGATGCGTCCACCCTCGACGTCGGCCCAGGCGCGCAGCACATTGGCGAACCGGAAGCCGTCGTTGGTTCGTAGCGCCTCGAGGTCCTCGATCACGTCGGGCGGCGGGTTGTCGTAGTGCGTGACCCCGACGCCAAAGGCGGCTTTTGTCATGCCCGTCACGGCTTCCGACGGGATCCACGACACTGACATCACGCTGCGTTCGATGCGCATGACCTCTCTCCTCCACAATCGATGCCTCAAATCTACGGATCTGGTGCCGAAAGGACTACCGAGCCCGCCGGTGTCCCTCGGGGGGTGCCAGCACCCATCGGGTCCGGGGGTGCCCTTCCTTGTTGAACGCATGCGTTTCGGAGTCCAATCTGCCCGTGAGCCCGCCGTCGATCACCGTCTTCTTGGCCGACGACTCCCTCTTCGTGCGGGAGGGCGTCCGCGCGCTCCTCGCCTCGCAGCCCGACTTCGAGGTCGTCGGCGTGGCCGAGGACTTCGACGGAGTGCTGGCCGGCTGTGACGAGACCCAACCGCAGGTGCTCGTTACCGACATCCGCATGCCCCCGAATTTTCAGAACGAGGGCATCGAGGCCGCCAAGCTCGTGCGAAAGAGTCATCCGGGCACCGGCGTCGTCATCCTCTCGCAGTACGACGAGCCCGAGTATGCGATCTCGCTGCTGTCGGAAGGCGCGGCGGGGTATGCGTATCTGCTGAAGGACCGCGTTGGCGACGGCGACACACTCTGCCGGGCGGTTCGCGAGGTCGCGACGGGCGGCAGCATGCTCGATCCCGCGATCGTGAACGCCATCGTCACCCCGGCGCGTTCGGACGACGAACTCGACGCCCGTGAGGATCAACTCCTGCAGTGGATCGCCGAAGGTCGTCCTGTGAAAGCGATCGCGGCGACATGGCAGACAACGCCGGAAGCCGCCAACGACGCCATCGAGGATCTCTTCTTGAAGCTGGCGAAGGAAGCCACCGCGGGCCGCGAGGGCGCGCTCCGGCGCTTGCGCCTCTTGCAGAAGGCCATCGTCGACCGCGAGGAGCAGGGAGAGACGCTCAGCCGCCTCCTGCCGGGCGGGCTGGCCGAGAAGTTGCGTCGCGACGGCCACGCCGCGGGCGCGACCGAGCGGCTCGACGTCACCGTGCTCATGTCGGATGTGCGCGGGTACTCGGGCATCGCCGAACGGGTCGACCCGACGCTGCTCGCCGGGATGCTGAACACGCATCGGGCCGAGATGAACGCGGCGATCCTCGCCGCGGGCGGGACCGTGATGCAGTACGTCGGCGACGCGGTGATGGCCGTGTTCGGTGCGCCGTTCCCGCAGGCCGATCACGCCGAGTGCGCGTTCGGTGCCGCCGGTGCGATGCACGAACGGCAGGACGCGGTCAACGCACAGTGGCGCGCCGAGGGACTTCCCGAGTTCACGCTCGGGATCGGCCTGTCAACGGGTGAGGTCGCGGCCGCGCTGCTCGGCTCCGACGAACGGCTCGAATACACCGTGGTGGGCGACACCGTGAACCTCGCCCAGCGGTTGCAGGATCTTGCGCGCCCAGCCGGCACGGTGTTGTCGGGCGCGACGGTCGAGGCGTTGCACGAGCCTCCTACGCTCGAGCGGCTCGACGCGCAGTTCGTAAAAGGTCGGGAGACTCCGGTACAAGCATTCCGGGTCTTGGCAAGCGGGGAACTCGAGGGGTAACGCCATGGGCGACGTGTGCAGTGTGGCCGGAGTGCGCAAGACATTCGAAGCCGAGTTGGCTCCGGTACGCGCCTTGCGGGGAGTCGATCTCGACATCGTCGCGGGCGAGTTCGTCGCGATCATGGGCCCGTCGGGGTGTGGCAAATCGACGTTGCTGAACCTCGTCGCGGGACTCGACGTTCCCGACGAGGGCACGATCACGATCGCCGACGAGGAGATCACCGGTCGCAGCGAAGACGACCTCGCCCGTATGCGGCGCAAGCACATCGGGATCGTGTTCCAGTTCTTCAACGTGCTCGAGAGCATGACGGTGCTCGAGAACGTCGTGCTGCCGGCGGTGATCGCGGGGATGAAGCGCAAGCCCGCGGAGACGCGCGCACGCGACATGCTCGACCTGCTCGGCCTCGGCGAGAAGGCCAAGGAGATGCCGGGCGTGTTGTCCGGTGGTCAACGTCAGCGCCTCGCAATCGCGCGCGCGCTCGCAAACGAACCGACGCTGCTCCTTGCCGACGAGCCGACGGGCGCCCTCGACAGCGAGGGCGGCCA